>JAFEBC010000139.1 GCA_018266095.1 Deltaproteobacteria bacterium | reverse complement strand
GTTGCGCAGCTTCACCGTCGTGATCACCTGCGTGTTCGGGATGCCCGTGGTCTTCGCGTCCGGCGAGTAGCTCGCGTCCGCGCCCGGCCCGACGTCGGGCTCATTGGAGAAGACCTGCACCTGCCGCGTGGCGATCGACGCGCAGCGGTCGTTCACCGAGAAGCCCCAGCCGACGTTGGTGAGCTGGTGGTTCTGCGTGAGGAGCTGCGCGGTCTGCACGCTCGTCGTGACCTGCGGGCTGGGCACATCCACGCTGGTCGAGCAGGTCGCGGCGCCGCCCTTGCCATCGCTCGCGGTGACCTGCAGCGTGTGGCCGTAGGGCGAGAAGAGGCCCGTGTACGCGTCGCTCGACGCGTTGGCCGCCGCCGTGTCGGTCTGCACCACGCTGCCGTCGACGGACCAGGTGAGCTGCAACGGGTCACCGTCCGGATCCGAGATCGCAACCGACACGGTCGCGGTGGCGCCTTGCTTCGAGCTGCACGTGGCCGTGACCGGCGCGCAGGTGATCTGCGGCGGGCGGTTCGCGTACGCGAGGCAGCTCACGTGGCGTACGTCGCTGACGTGGTGACCCTGCTGATCCTGCGCGGTCACCGTGATCGTGAGCGGCCCCGGCGCGGGGGTGAGGGTCGCGTCGAAGCCGACCTGCTGCGGATCGCCCGGGTTGCTCGTCGAGGGCGCGGCCACGTTCTGCCCGTTGATCACGATGCCGATGTTGGGCTGGCCCGTCGCCACGCCGGTCACCGGGATCGAGCACACCGGGAACACCTGGCCCTCCTGCGGCGCGGTGACGGTGAGCGCGATGGTGCCCGGCACACCGACCACGGTGACGTCGCCGCCGTGCGGGAAGAGCGTGAACGGGCTGAAGTCGGTGCGGCTCGAGCCTGGCTGGCCGCCGACGTTGATCACCGCGGACGGCGTGACATGGAACGCCGCCCGCTGGCCCTGGTACGTGTGGGCGCGCAGCACGAGCTCATCGAAGGCCGTGGCCACGCCGTCCTGGTTGTCGCCGCGCCCGAAGACCGAATCACCCGAATCGGAATAGGCCACGAGCTGCGGCGCCGAGATCGTGGTGCCCGCGGGCGCAGTGTAGAACACCTTCACCAGCGCGGTCTGGAGGTCGAAGTCCTGGTGCGTGGTGGCGCCGTTGTCCGCGTGCACGGGCACGTTGAGGTACTGGCCGACGAGATACGTCTCGAAGAGATCCGGATCGCCGAGATCGAGCAGCCAGCCGAAGCGCCACAGGTTCCACGCGCCCGAGTACGCCGGCGCGCCGTAGGCGGTGAGCGAGTACGAGCCGCCGGTCGCGTCCGTGGTGTATGTCGTCTGCGCGCTGCCATAGCTCCCGCCAGGCTCGAGCTCGACGGCCTGGATGCCGGGGTACACGCCGCTCTTGATCGGATACGGCGGCGTCAGCGTCACGTGGCCCGCGATGGTCGCGGTCTGCGCGGTGAAGTCCTGCGTGAGGCTGCTGCCCTGCGAGAAGTCGAGCAGCGTGGGCGGATACTGCACGTCCCGCGCCTGCTGGCCCTCGGGCGCGAGCGAGAACGTGGGCGTCATGTACACGGGCTGGGTGAGATCGACGAGATCGAACACGCGGCCGATGTAGCTCGTGGACGCGAGCGGGTTCCCCGTGTTGTTGGTGGTGCGGTACGTGCTCACCACCCCGAGCCCGAGCGCGCTCTGGCCGGCGATGGAGACGTTGAGGTCGTAGATCGGCTGGCCCAGGCCGATGGTGCCGTGCACCTGACCGACCTGGTGCAGCGCGCGGTCGAGCGTCTGCACCTGGCCTTGCGCGAGCGCGCCGAAGTGCTCGCCGTAGTTCCACTGCACGTCGGTCTGCGTGAGCGGGCCTTCGTCGATCGAGAGCGCCTGCGTGAGCAGCGTGTAGTCCGCGCCCGGCTGCAGGAACAGGTGGTAGACGGGGTCCGCGCTGCTCCACTGCGGGTTGTGCTCGCACGCATCGGCAGAGCCCGCGCAGGCCTCGACGTAGGTGTTGGCGTTGTCGTTGGCCGTGAGGAACATCGAGAGCAGCGGCAGGGGCGACGCGCCGAGATCCTTCGCCGAGTACGTGCCCGTGAGCTCACCCGGAGTGAGCGTGATGTCGACGCTCGCCGCGCCGCCCGTCGGCACGGTGACGGCGGGAGGGTGCGCGCCGGGAGCCGGGAAGGGCGGGAAGGGCGCGCGGCCGTTGCGGTACGGCGGATTGTTCGAGTACTCGGCGACCGGGCGCACGTAGTAGTCGCTCACGAGGCCCGATTCGACCTGCAGGCTGAAGCACCAGTCGTGCGAGCCCGGCGCGCAGAGGATGGGATCGTCTTGTGTGGCGCCGAACGGGCGCGTGGTGGCGCTGTACGCGGCGGTGGTGTCGTGCGCGTCCACGTCGACGCGGTCGGGCTGGACTGAGCCGTTGAAGTGGACGACGCCGCTGAGCGTGCCTGGCGTGGCGGAGACGGGATTGTTCGCTCTGGCGCCCGTCGCGGCCAGCGCGGCGAGCGTGAGTCCGATGGCTTGCTTCGAGAGCCGGTTGCGCATGGGGATCCCACAGGCGGAGCGCCGGCCGCGCTCCATGCGGGCCAGGCCTCTGCACGGACGTGAGACGCGCGGGTGTGTGCATCTTCCCGTGCCCGGATCAGGGGGTGC
>JAFEBC010000138.1 GCA_018266095.1 Deltaproteobacteria bacterium | reverse complement strand
CTGCGCGGTCACTGCCTGCCACAGCACCGGCGACGCCTGCGAGAGCGCGCACGACTGCCAGGGCGATCAGATCTGCTCGAACGGCGTCTGCACGCTCCACGACGGCAGCGCCCCGGCGCCGCTCGGCCACGCCTGCGGCACGAGCGGCGACTGCGCCCAGGGCCTCGGCTGCACCACCGATTCGTACGGCTTCCCCGCCGGCATGTGCACGGACGCGTGCTCGACCTCGGCCGACTGCGCCACCAACGCCACCTGCGCCGACGTGCGCGCCACCGCCGCCCACGCGCGCCTCTGCGTGCCCACCTGCAAGGCGCCCGCGGACTGCCGCTCGGGCTACACGTGCTGCGCGGCGCTCGGCGGTGGCTGCGTGCCCACCGGCATGTGCCCCGACGACGGCGTCGCGGCCTCGGCCACGCTCGGCCAGGGCTGCAGCGTGACCTCCGACTGCGGCGCGGGCGAGACCTGCTTCAACTCCCCCGACTTCCCCGGCGGCTTCTGCTCGCGCAACTGCGACGAGGCGGGCCAGAAGGGCTGCCCCACCGCCGCCCGCTGCGTCGAGTCTCCCTTGGGCGCGATGTGCATGCCCACCTGCACCGGCACCTGCCGCAGCGGCACCGGCAACTACACCTGCGCCGCGCGCACTGGCTCGGCCGACAGCGTCTGCGGCCCCAGCACGCCCATCGCCCGCACCTGCGCGCCCCCGGGCAGCCCCTTCCTCGTCAACGGCGGCACCGCTGGCCCCGCGAGCGCGCCCGCGACCTGCGTGCGCCCCGACGCAAGCTCGGCCGTGCCCTTCGCGCAGGTGCAGAGGCTTGGCACCCACCGCGTCAACGACGTGGTCAGCTTCACCGTGCCCGCCAACGCCGGCGCCGTGAACCTCGTCTCGCAGTCGGTGAGCAGCGTCGACACCATCACCTACAACGGCTTCACGCTCGGCAACACCGTCGTGCCCACGCTGGTCAAGACGCCCGACGGCGTGACCATCTTCGACGACTCGGTGGCGCTCAAGAACGACCTCTCCACCGAGACGGTCTACTACGGCACCTCGTCGCCCTCGACCGGCGTGATGAGCATCCCCAACACCACCGCGGCCTTGAACACGCTCGCGAGCGGCGGCGCGCTCCCCGCGGGCACCTGGCAGTTCACGGTCAACGACTACGCCAACGAGTGCGTCAACACGAGCGGCTGCACCGGCGGCTCGTCGCAGTCCACCTACGACATCCAGGTGATCGTGAAACCGCGCGTGCCGCAGACCACGGCCACCATCGACGTGGCCTTCTATCTCGTCGGCGTGAACAGCCTGACGGCGGCCACCGCGGTCTCGAACACGAGCGTACAGCGCATGGTCAAGACGCTCGGCGCGCTCTTCGCCAACTTCGGCCTCTGCATGGGCACGGTGACCTTCTACGACGTGCCCGCGTGGGCGAAGGCCAAGTACGCCACCTCCATCGACGCCGACAAGGACGGGGTCTGCGACGCCTTGAGCCAGATGTTCACGCTGTCCAAGTCGGCGAACTCGCTGAACTTCTTCCTGGTGCAGGACATCTCGTCCAGCAACGCGGGCGGCGAGGTGGTCGGCATCGACGGCACCATCCCCGGCCCGTCGTCCTTGGGCGGCACGGTGCACTCGGGCGCGGCGGTCTCGGCGAGCGACCTCTTCAGCGGCTCGTGCGGCCTCTCCACCAGCTTCTCGGCTTGCGGCGCCGACCGCGTCGCGTACATCGCGGCGCACGAGGCGGGCCACTGGCTGGGCATGTACCACACCAGCGAAGCCACCGGCGATTCGTTCGATTCGCTCGCGGACACGGGCACTTGCGTGTGCAAGTCGTGCGCGCCCGCAGGCCAGCAGGCCGCCTGCGGCGCGAGCTCGAGCCCGACCTACGTGACCCCGGCCATGTGCAGCAAGAGCGGCAACTGCACCGGCGGCGACAACCTCATGTTCTGGCAGCTCGACCCCTCGTACTCGAAGGGCAACGTGTCCGCGCAGCAAGGGCAGGTGGCGCGCGCGAACCTGGTGGCGCAGTGATGGGCGCGAGGCGAACTGCATGAGCATCAACGCGGAGGCGCGGAGACGCGGAGAAAAGCCTTGGGATTCGTGGCGCTGCGATCGAACCGTGCTGGTCCTCGTCGGAGGGCAGGGCTCCGAACCGAGCACTAGACCGCAGACCCGACACCCAGGGCATTTCGAAGCTCCAGCGCGCGTAGAGGAGGCATTGCTCCGCGTCTCCGCGCCTCCGCGTTGAAGGTTTTGTGGCGCCGGCCGAAACCCTGACCCCCAAGGCCTCAATTTCAATCGCGTTGCGACTCCGCCACTTGCCGGAGTGGGCCGCGGGGCGCCGTCGTCTAACGTGCGCGGCTTCATTCACGCCCAGGACACACCCTTGCAGAACTTGATTCGTTTCGGCCTCGCCAGCGCGCTCGTCGCCTTCCTCGCCGCGTGCGGTGGCGCAAGCGCGACCGTGTGCAACATCAACGCGGACTGCTCCTCGGGGCAGACGTGCACCAACGGTCTGTGCGGCAGCGCGGATGACGGCTCGCTCGGCGCGGCCTGCTCCTCGAAGACGGACTGCCAGGCGGGGCTAGGCTGCCTGACCTCGGGCGTCGGCTTCCCCTCGGGCACCTGCTCGAAGGCGTGCGACAGCACCACCTGCCCCTCGGGCTCGGTGTGCGCGGACTTCTCGGGCGACCAGGTCGGCGCGCACGCGTGCATCACCTCGTGCAGCAACAACGGCCAGTGCCGCGACGGCTACGTGTGCTGCCCCTCGCGCGGCTTCGGCTGCACGCCCTCGGCGCTCTGTGAGGGCGGCGGCATCCCGGTCCCGGACGGCGGCTCGGGCGGCAACGACGCGGGCACGGGCTCTGACGCCGGCACCGGGAGCGACGCAGGCACCGGCTCCGACGCGGGCACCGGCAGCGACGCGGGCACGGGCTCCGACGGCGGCACGGGCACGGACGGCGGCACGGCCACCTGCAACGCGACCACGCAGCTCGTGAACGGCGGCACGCAGGGCCTCTCCAGCGCGCCCGGAAGCTGCATCCACCCGGTGCAGAACAGCTCGCTCCCCTCGGCGCGCCAGATCGCCCTCGGCACGCACACGGTCGGCGACGTGGTGAGTTTCACGGTGCCGAGCAACGCCGCGTCGATCACGCTCGTGCAGCAGGCCGTCTCGGCGCCGCTCTCGATCACCTACCAGGGCAACGCCGTCGACAACGCGTCGATCCCCACCCTCATCACCATGCCCGACGGCACGGTGGCCTACGACGACAACGCGCAGCCCGCGAGCGATCCGACCACCGCGAAGGTCTGGGACATGCTGGGCTCGCCCGTCACCGGCGTGACCACGGTGCCCAACACCTCGGCGATGCTCAGCACCATCAGCGGTCACGGCAACACGCTGCCGAACGGCACCTGGAAGTTCACGGTGAACGACTACGCCTATGAGTGCTCGGGCGATTCGAACTGCACGGGCGGGGCCACCAACAGCACGTACGACGTGAAGGTGCTCCTGCAGAACGGGCCCATCGGCACGCAGGGCGTGGTCAACATCGCGGTGTACCTCGTGACCACGAACCTGACCGCGGCCCAGGCGGTCAGCGATTCGCACGTCGCCCGCTTCGTGCAGACGCTCAAGACCATCTACGCGCGCGGCGGCCTGTGCATCAACACCATCACCTTCTACGACCCGCCGGCTTGGGCTCGCACCAAGTGGGCCACCGGCGTCTCGGCCGACAAGACCGGCCCGTGCGACGACCTCGATCAGATGTTCGCCTCGCTCTCCAAGACAGGCGACAACACGCTCAACTTCTTCTTCGTGGACGACATCGGCTCGTCTGGCGGCGGCGGCGGCGGCACCATCGTCGGCATCGACGGCGCCATCCCCGGCCCGTCGAGCGTTGGCGGCACGGTCAAGAGCGGCGCGGTGGTCAACATGTCCGACCTGACGCAGGGCTCGTGCGGCAGCTCGCCCAACTTCGGGAGCTGCGGCGCCGACGTCACCGCATACATCGCGGCGCACGAAGGCGGTCACTGGATGGGCCTGTACCACACCACCGAAGCCGTCGGCGACGCGGTCAACACCAAGCTCGGCTACTGGGGCAAGGACCCCATCAGCGACACGCTCTCGTGCGCGTGCAACTCGACCTGCGTGGGCTCGGCCTCGAGCAAGTGCCTCACCTCGTCGAGCACCTCGGCGCCCTCCGGCATCACCTACATGACGCCCAACTACTGCAACGGCAAGGCCAAGGGCACCAACGGCTCCACCTCGCCCAACAACGGCGCGGCCAACAGCGCCTGCGGCGGCGGCGACGATCTCATGTTCTGGGAGATCGACAACAACAGCACGGGCAACCTGTCGACGCAGCAGGGACAGGTGATCCGCTCCAACGTCGTCGTGCAGTAGAATCGAGACCAGCCATGAAGATGACCCTGTTGACCCTCGCCGCCTTGATTCTCGCCGCGCCTGCCGTGCATGCTTCGGGGCCTGTGCGCGCTGCCCAGAAGAAGGCTCAAGCTGCTCCCGCGCCCGCCACGCTCGAGGGCGCGGACGCGATGTCCGATGAGGACGCGCGCGCGCAGATGAACGCGTTCCTGGGCTCGATCGACACGCCGATCCCGGCCGCGCACTGGCAGGCGCTGGGGCAGCGCGTCGGGCCGTGGCTCGAGGAGATCGCGCGCGGGACGGACCTGCCCACGCGGCGCGCGAAGGCGCTGGACGGCATGGCGGCCTCGAAGTGGACGGGCGCGGCCGGCGTGATGCGCGAGCTGGCCCGCGATGAGGCGGCCCCGGCGAACGTGCGCTTCCACGCGGTGCGCGGCCTTGCGCACGTGCTGCCGAAGGACAAGATCGAGCGCGAGCTCACGCCGCTCCTCGAGGGCGCGAAGGATGCCCGCGTGCGCGCGTCGGCGGCCGAGCAGCTCACCAAGCTGGGCCTGGCCTGCGGCGCGGTCGACCGCCAGCTCGCCCGCGAGGACGAGGGCGGCAAGCTGATGTTCCACGCCGCCGTCGACTCGTGCGCGGCGCTGAAGAAGAAGTAACGGGGACGCCCGATGCCGCTCGCGCAGACCGCGCTGTTGCCTGAGCGGCTCATCGCCCAAGTGAAGGAGGCCGGCCGCGCGCTCCCGGGCGGCACGGCCGCGTTCGACGCCGACGGCACGCTCTGGCGCGACGATGTCGGCGAGGCGTTCCTGAAGCAGCTCGTGCACGTGGGCTTGGTGAAGCTGCCGGATGGCCGCGACCCGTACGAGGCGTATGAGGCGCGCGTGCACCAGGACCGCGGCGCGGGGTTTGCGTACGCGGCGCAGCTCCAGGCCGGTGTCCCCGAGAGCGCGCTCGTGGCCGAGGCGAAGAAGCTCGCGCCCGAGTTCGTGCCGTCGCGGCTGATCGCGTCGACGCAGGCGCTGCTCGCGCTGTGCACCGAGTCCGGCCTGCGCACGTTCGTGGTGAGCGCGAGCCCCATCCAGATCGTGCGCGCCGCGGCGCCCCTCGCGGGTGTGCCGGTGGAGCGCCTGTTCGGCATGACGGTGCGGCTCGACGCGCAGGGCCGCTGCACGGATGAGCTCGCGGGCCCGAGCACGTACGCCGAGGGCAAGGTGCAGACGCTGGTGCTCGCGCGGCTGATGCCGCTCGCGCTCGGGTGCGGGGATTCGATCTTCGGGGACCTGGCGCTCTTGAGCGCGGCGCGGGTGCCGGTGGTGGTGGCGCCGGAGGGTGGGAATGCGCTGGCGGAAGAGGGCGCGCGGCGCGGGTGGGCGAGGGTGTCGGGGGACTGATGATCTACACGTTGACGTCCGCGCTGAGCGCGCTGCTCCTGTTCTGGATGCAACCGCTCGTGGCGCGACTGGTGTTGCCCTTCTTCGGAGGGACGCCGCAGGTCTGGACCACGAGCCTGCTCTTCTTCCAGACGATCCTGCTCTTGGGCTACCTCCTCGCGCACCGGCTCGTGCGACTGCCTCTGCGCGTCCAGGTCGCCGTGCAGTTGAGCCTCATCGCCGCTGGCGGGCTCTTCCTTCCCATGCGCGCGCCGCTCACGTCTGCGGCTGCAGGGGACGCGAGCGTGGCGACCGTCCTCGTCCTCCTCTCGTCCATGGTCGCGCTGCCCGGCCTCGCGCTCTCGGTGCACGCGCCGCTCCTGCAGCGTTGGTTCGCGCACGCCAATCCGGGACGCGATCCGTTTCGCCTCTACGCGGCCAGCAACATCGGCAGCTTCGCCGCGCTCGGCGCCTTCCCATTCTTGCTCGAGCCGCGCCTGGGAATCGCGCGGCAGACCTGGCTCTGGACCGGCGTCTACGCGCTGCTCTTCGCGTCCGTGGCGTCGTGCGGCCTCTTGGTGATGCGCAGCGCTCCGGCGGCTCTCCCCGTCGAGACCGCACCGCGCGCGGCCGAGGCCATCTCCTGGCGGCGCCGCTTGCATTGGATGGCGCTCGCCGCGGTCCCCACCAGCCTCCTCTCCGGGGTGACGGCGCACCTCGCGACCGACGTGGCCTCGATTCCGCTCCTCTGGATCGTCCCGCTCGCCATCTACCTCGTGACGTACATCGTCGCCTTCGCCGACAAGCCCGAAGAGGCCGGCCCGCGGCGGCTCCTGCTCGGCGCGCAAGTGGTTCTCTTCGCGCTCCTCGTGTTGGTGGCGTCAGCGCATTCTGCGCAGGCGTCGATCTTCATCGACCTGACCGCGTTCGCGATCACCGCGCTCCTCTGTCATCGAGAGCTGTCGCACCTGCGCCCGGGCCCCGAGCGCCTCACCGACTTCTATCTGGCTGCCTCCATCGGGAGCGTGATCGGCGGCGCCTTCAACGGCCTCCTCGCGCCCACGCTGTTCACCTCGGTCGCGGAGTATCCGCTCGCGCTGGTCGCGGCGGCGGCGCTGCGCCCGGTCGCCGCGCGCTTCCTCGAGCATCGTCGCGCGCTGGTGTTCGAGCTCGCCGTGCCGCTCGGCCTGTCGGCGATCGCGGTGATCGTGCTGCGGACCCTGGGCGCCGAGACGGAGCTCCTCCACGCGCAGCTCTGGAAGTGGCTCCTGTTCGCGCTCGCGCTGAGCTCGATCTTCCTCGCCTCGCGCCGCCTCGCGTACGCGCTCTCGTTCGCGCTCACGCTGGCGTTCGGCGTGTGGGCGATGCCCGAAGGGACCGTCCTGCACCGCTCGCGCAGCTTCTTCGGCGTGCACGAGGTCACCGAGGAGCACGGCTTCCACTGGCTCTACGACGGCACCACCGTCCACGGCGCACAGAATTGGACTCCTGCGCGGCGCCGCGAGCCCCAGAGCTACTACGTGCGCGAGGGCCCGGTGGGACAGATCTTCGCCTCGCTCTCGGCGCGGCACGCAGGAAAGCGGGTGGGCGTGATCGGGCTCGGTGCGGGCATGGTCGCGTGTCACCTGCGCGACGATCAGGAGCTGACGGTCTTCGAGATCGATCCGAGCGTGGCCGCCATCGCGCGCGATCCGCAGCTGTTCACGTGTTTGAGCGACTGCAAGCCCTCGACACGCATCGTCCTCGGCGACGCGAGGCTCTCTCTCGTGCGCGAGCCCGAGGGCGCGTTCGACGTGATCCTCCTCGACGCCTTCAGCTCCGACGCCATTCCCGTGCACTTGCTCACGCGCGAGGCCATCGACGTCTACCTGTCGCGCCTCGCTCCGGGGGGGCTGCTGGTCTTCCACACCTCGAATCGGTTCCTCACGCTCGAGCCCGTGATCGGCGCCATCGCGCGCGAGCGCGGCCTCGTGTCGCGGATGGAGCAGTACATTCCACCGGCCGAGGTGGCCGACGATCCCGAACGGCTGGCGTTCTCGTCGCGCTGGGTCGTGGCTGCGCGCACCTTGGCGGACCTGGGCGGCCTGGTGGACGACGTGCGTTGGATCCCGACCACCGCCCGCCGGGCCTGGACTGACGACCACGCAGACGTGGTGTCGGTGATGGACTTCAGTCACTAGCTCTGGCGTGCGCCGAGCCCTCGGGGCCGAGGGCTCGCGTCGCCTCGCAACACGCGACGACAGGGCCCTGTCCGCCTTTCTACTTCTTCTTCTCCTCCGCCGCCTTCAGCTTCTCGATCGCCCGCTGCGCCACGGCACGCCCCCACTCCTGCCCGGCCGCCATCGACTCCTGAGTCACCGCCGGGAGCGCCTCGGTGAAGTGCTTGCCCGCCGGCGACTCGTAGAACGCGATCGCGCCCGCGAGGTCCTCGTCCGAGAGGTGCTTCTCGTAGATCGGCACCACGAGGTCGACGAGCTCGTCCGCGTTGATCTCCTTCTTGAAGTCGTCCCAGAACGTCGACGGCACGTCGCTGCGCGCCTGCTTGAAGCTCTCGATGAGGTTGTTCACCACCTGAAGGCCGATCTGACCGGCGCCGGTGAGCTGGAGCAGCTTGCGGACCTGCTGCTGCTTGGGCGTCGGCGCGGGCTTGGCGGCGGGCGCGGGCTTGGCAGCCGGCTCCGGCTTGGCGGCCGGCGCGGCCTTCTCGGCCAGGGCGAGGGACGGAACCAACAGAGCGAGGACGAGGAGTGTGCGCATCCCAAACGACTACCAATCCACGCGCCGCCTGGGAAGAACACTCTGCGAGTCGCTACGCGGGCTTCTTCTCCTCCACGCGCCCCACCACCAGCGGCGTCGCCGTGCCCAAGCGCCCGGCCGTGTCGAGCGCGTTCTTGCTCGGGAAGCGCAGGATGAACTCCGTGCCTTCGCCGAGGCGGCTCTGCACTTCAATGGTGCCGCTGTGGCCCTTCACGATCCGCTGCGTGATGGCGAGGCCCAGGCCCGTGCCCTTGGTCTTGGTCGTGTAGAAGGGGATGAAGATGCGATCCTTCGCGTCGTCGGGGATGCCCGCGCCCGTGTCGGACACGCGCACCTCGACCTGATCCGCGGCGTAGCGCGGCAGCGCGTCGGAGAGCGCCATCTCGATGGCCTGGGCCGGGCGCCGCGTGCGGATCGAGAGCCGCCCGCCGTCGGGCATGGCCTGCACCGCGTTGAGCGCGAGGTTGATGAAGACCTGCTTGAGCTGCTCGGCGTCGCCCCAGATCGCGGGCAGGCCGCCGGAGAGCTCGGTCTCCAGCCGCACGCCCGCGGGAAGCGAGGGCTCGAGCAGCTTCACCGTGCGCGAGATGACGTCGTTCAGATCCGTGGGCCCGAAGCGCTCGCTCGTGCCCACGCTGGGGAACGGCCGCGAGTAGTCGAGGAACTGCGCCACCACGCCGTCGAGCCGGTTCACCTCCTCGACGATGATGCCGAGGATCTCGCCGTCGCCCGCGGGCAACGAGCGCGGGTCCAAGTACTGCGCCGCGCCCTTGATCGCGCCCAGCGGATTGCGGATCTCGTGCGCCAGGCCCGCCGCCATCTCGCCCAGCGCGGCCAGGCGGTCGCGCTCCTTCATGCGCTCGTAGAGGCGCGAGTTCTCGATGGTGATCGCCGCCTGGTCGGCCACCTCCAGCATCGCCGCCAGCTCATCGGACGCGAAGGCCTCGGCCACGCGGTCGTCGAGCATGCACAGAAAGCCCACCACGCGCGGGCCCGCGAGCAGCGGGATGGCCACGCCGGCGCGCATCGCGGCCATCGCCGCGCCGATCTCGGACAGCTTGCTGCGCTCTTCGGCGAGGCCCGTGGGATCCTTGATCGGCTCCGAGCTCGCGCTGCGGCCCTGCTCCTCATCCGGCAAGAGCTGACGCAGCTCGAACAGCCGCCGCTCGACCAGCTCCACCAACTGCGCCTTCTGGCCCGAGAGCGCGCTCTGGATGAGCGCACGCAGCGTGGCGAGGTCGATGTACGGCGTCGGCGCCGGCCCGCGGTAGTCGAGCCGCTTGTAGCCCAGGCCGTCGTCCGCGAGCAGGTAGAGCGAGGCGTGCGTCACCCGGCGCGTCTCGTCGAGCCCGTCGAGCAGCACCTGCGCGAGGTGCCGCACGTCCACCACGCTGGCGAGCTTGCTCTTCAGGGCCTCGAGCGCGAGCACGAACTGGAACCGCTCGGCGAAGAAGAGCGCGAGGACCTTCTCCTCGACCTTGGCCTTGAGCGGCTCGAAGAGGATGAGGATGACGAAGCTCGCCACCAGCGTGTTGAAGAGGAACAGGCCCGTGGACAAGCTGCCGGCCCAGCGCACGAGCAAGCCGTAGATGGCCGCGAGCACGAGGCCCACGCTCGCGAGCACGACGATCTTGCCGAGCAGCTCGTTCAAGTCGAGCAGCCGGTGCCGCTGGATGGTCTGCGAGAGGAAGTACAGATAGACGGTGACCGCCACGCTCGCGAGCGGCGGCGCGGGGAACTCGACGAGCCGCACCAGCACGAGCTCGAGGAACGTCAGGCCCACGCACAGGGCCGCGCCCACCCAGAGATAGAAGAGCCGCGCGCGCTCGGTCTTGCTCTGCGCGCGCCGCATGCGGGCGTAGAGCAGGCTCACCGCGATGGCGAGCTGCGCGAAGATGACGCTGGCGCAGATGATGACGGCCGCCGGGATGGTGGCGAGCGGCGACAGCGCCACGGCCAGCACGGCCACGCCGGTGAAGAGCGCGAGCCTGCGCAGACCCGCGGCGCGACCGGCCGATTCGCCCTGGAACTCGACCAGGAACGCCAGCACCGTGGACGGGATGGCCGCGCCCGCCGCGAGCGACAGGCGGTTCCACGCGTGCGAGTGCAGGATGCCGGAGAGGAACTCGCCGAGCTGATAGCCGAAGAGCGCGAGGTCCAGCACCGCGAAGGCCGTCCACAGGCGCGTGCGGCCCTGGCGCAGGAGCATCGCCACCGCCAGCGCGAGGCAGACGATCGAGGCGAGCAGGGCGCTCTGGGTTCGCGCATCCATCGGCCCGCAGGATAGCACCGGACCCGGGGCGCGACCTCGGGCAGCCGGACGCGCTCCCTCGACGAACGCGAGCCGGCGCTCGACGCGGGCGATTCTGTGGACGCGACCGGATCCGCGCCCTTACAGTCGCGGCCAACAGCGAGGACCCGTGGTCGGAAGGCAACGTCGGCGGTTCGCGTGGGGGATCGTGGCGCTCATCGGCGTCGCGGCGGCCCCGGTGCGCGCGCAGACGGAGGGCCCGGAGCTCCCGGCGGCGCTGCTCGGGCCGGCCTACGGCGAGGCGGAGCTGGCGCTGGCGCCGGTGCTCACCAAGGAGCCGCAGAGGTCCGCGCTGGCCGCGCTGCAGCGCAACGACTTCAAGGCCGCCGCCAGGCTGCTCTCTGCCGTGGCCAAGGACGCGCCCACGCGCTGGCTCAAGGCCACTGCGCTGCGCGGCGCGGGCCGTCCGGCGGAGGCGCGCAAGATCTTCGAGTTGCTCGCGGCCGACGGCGGGCCGCTTTCCGATCGCGCGTTCTTCCAAGCGGGCATGTCGGCGCTCGAGATGGGCGACGCGCCCGCCGCCGAGCAGCTCCTGGCGCAGGTGAGCCTGCGCTCGGTGGACGCCGCGGACGCCATGCTCGAGCGCGCCCGCCAGCTCATGCGCCTGCGTCCGTCGGGGCCTGCGCTCGCCAGGCTCGTCGACGCGTCGCTCGAGCCGCTGATGAGGGGCCGTGTGCGGGGCGATCCGGCGGCCGCGTTCCTGCTCGCCGGCGACGCCTGGAACCAGGCCGGCGACCGCGAGACCGCTCGGGAGCGCTGGCGCAGCGCCTGGGTCGATCGTCCCTTGTCGCCGGCAGCAGGCAGCGCGCGCGCCCGGGAGCGGTCGCTGCCGCCCGGGACCAAGATCCCCAATGAGAAGCTGGTGCGGCGCGCCGAGATCCTGCTCGACGCGCACCAGAACAAGGAGGCCATCGACTCCCTGCTGCGCCTGAACCTTCCCAGCCTCTGCACGCTCGGCTGCCCCGGCGACCGCACGCCCGCGGGCCTGCTCCAATCGGCCCTGTCGGTGCTCGCGCCGCAGGCGATGCCGCAGCCGCACCAGCTCACGCCGGAGGACATCGCGCGCCAGGTCGATCCGGCCGACCCGCTCGTGTGCCGCTCGCGCCTCGCCATCGGGCGCGGCTACCGGAAGATGCGCGACTACGCCAAGGCGCGGACGTTCCTCGCGCCCGTGGTCCTGCGCTGCGCCGACCCGGACGTGCGCTCGCGGGCCTTGTTCATCCTGGCGCAGCTCGACACGCTCGCGCAGAAGCCCTCCGCGGGCCCGCTCTGGGAGGCGCTGCGCTTCGCGTTCCCCACCTCGAGCCTCGCCGACGACGCGCTCGTGTACCAGGCCCAGGCCCGCCGCCGCGCGGGCGACGCCGAGGGCCAGCGCAAGCTCCTGACCACGCTGGTGAACGAGGACCTCACCGCCGACACGCGGCCCGAGGCGCTCTTCCAGCTCTACTGGTCCCTGCGCAGCGAGGGCCGCGCGCGCGAGGGCCTGGTGTGGCTCGATCAGCTCGCGGCGCTCCCCGACGGCGACGGCTCGGATGAAGAGCGGGCCCGCTACTGGCGCGCGACCACGCTCTTGGAGGCCTTGCAGGACCCGGCCCAGCTCTCGCCGGCCGAGGCGGGCGTGGCGCACGAGGCGGCGCGCGCGGATCTGGTGTGGCTGGTCGAGGATCGCCCGCTGACCTGGTACGGCCTGCTCGCGCGCACGCGGCTCTTCGAGCTCGACCCCGAGCTGGCCACGCGCACGAGCGAGCTCCAGGCGCAGCACGTCGAGGAGGGGCTCGCGCAGACGGCCGGCAAGCCGCTGCACGCAGGCTCGCTCGCGCAGGACCCGCACCTGCTCGCGGGCGTCGAGCTGCTCAAGCTCGGCTTCAAGGCCGACGCAGCCAAGGAGCTGAACGCGGTCGATCGCTCCGCCGCGCGCGCTGCTGGCGAGGCGGGAGAGGAGCCGATGGTGCTGATGGCCGACCTGCTCACGCGCGCGGCCGATCTGCGCGCGGCCCACAACATCGTCCGCGGCGACCTGCGCTCGCTCTTGCGCCGGCCTTCGCACCCGCTGGCCCTGCGCGCGGCCTCGCTGGCGTATCCGCGCGCGTTCCGTGCGGCCGTCGAGAAGGCGGCCAAGGCCGCGAAGGTCCAGCCTGACCTGCTGCAGGCGCTCATGCGCGAGGAGAGCGCGCTCGACCCCAAGGCGCTCTCGTCGACGGGCGCCTTGGGCCTCACCCAGCTCATGCCGGCCACCGCGCTCGAGGTCGCCCGGCACCTCCACCTCAAGGGCTACTCGACGCAGATGTTGATGGATCCTGAGACCAACATCCGTGTAGGTGGCGCGTATCTAGGTCAGCTCCTCCAGCAGCTTGGACACCCAGCTTTGGCGCTCGCCGCCTACAACGCAGGCGCGGGAACGGTGACCACCTGGCTGAAGGCGCGCGGGACGCTCCCGCTGGATGCCTTCGTGGAAGAGATTCCCCTTGATGAGACAAGGGGTTACGTCAAGCGGTGCCTGCGCTCGTATGCCGCGTATCGCTTCCTCGCGCCGGGGTCGGAAGGGACCTCGCGGATGGCCAAGGTTGGCCAGAAGCTGGCCACCCGCAGCATGTGACGGCCCGGTGAAACCTGCGTCGGCGGCGTTTCGCCCCGTGGCATCCGTCACGCTCGCATGCCATGCTTCCCTCCGGAGGCAGCGATGACCGCGATGGAACGGCTCAGCACCCGGAAGGGCCCTCGCCTGCGCTCTCTCTTGAAGAGCGAGCGGATGTACGAGCTCAAGTCCAACGAGGACGGGGCGCTGTTCCTGGACGTCGTGGTCGGCGGGAGCAAGCTGCACACCGTGCGGCTCGAGCTGGACGCCTCGGAGCGCAAGCGCTGGGAGTCGGGCGGCGAGCGGTACCTGGATGGCCTGGCCACCGAGCTGTCGCGGGACGAGCTGAAGTTCGGCGAGCGGCTGCAGAACGTCTGAGACCTCCCCAGGTCCACCCGCTTGCCACGTCGCATTTGCGGCGAAGTCGCAAACCGGCGATACAATCACAATCGAAATTGCACGCTCTTTTCCGCAAGAAAGGAGAACGTACGTGCTCTCGTCCAGCGTCCTGGTGCTGAACCGGCTCTATCAGCCTGTGCACGTGACCAGCGTGCGCCGCGCCCTGATCTTGCTCTATCGCGGGGCCGCGCGCGCGGTGGACGAGCAGTACCAGACGTTCGACTTCGAGAGCTGGGCGGCGATGTCGGCGGCCCTGCACGAGGAGGCGATCCGCACGCCGAACAAGCGGCTGCGCATCCCCCGCGTGATCCTGCTGCAGGCCTATGACCACCTGCCGCGGGCCAAGGTGCGCTTCTCGCGCCTGAACATCTACGCGCGCGACAAGAACACCTGCCAGTACTGCGGGCGGCGGCCGTCGCGGGCGGAGCTGAACCTGGACCACGTGGTGCCGCGCAGCCTGGGCGGCAAGACGAGCTGGGAGAACGTGGTCTGCTCGTGCGTGCCGTGCAACCTCAAGAAGGGCGGGCGCACGCCGGAGCAGGCGGGCATGCGGCTGCGCGTGGTGCCGGTGCGGCCGAAGTGGACGCCGCTGTTCCGCTCGACGCCGCGCACGGGGCCGCTCTATCAGCAGTGGCTGCCGTTCCTGAACCTGTCGGACCTCGCGTACTGGAACGCCGAGCTCGAGGGCGAGTAGGGCGAGCCGCGTCCGCCGCTACAGCAGCGGAGGCTGGCCTGGCCGGCCCGGCGGCGCGAGCGAGAACGGGCCGTCCTCGGGGTTCTCTCCCAGCGTCAGCAGGAAGGTGTGCGTGAGCAGAAGGCCGCTGCGCGCGACCCGATAGCCGAAGCCGAAGGGGCCGAACTCGAGGCGCACGTCGACCTGGCCCTCGTTCGGCGCGCCTGAGGCCGCGGGCGCCGGAGCGTTCAAGGCGAGCTGGCGCGCGCTGGAGAGCTCCCAGTCGAGGCGGCCGAGCGCGACGAGGTTGAAGTCGAGGCCGAAGGGGCGCGTGCGCAGGGTGACGATGAGCGGGATCGACGCGGCCACGGGCTCGTCGTCCACGCGATCCGAGTGCGAGAGCGTGTCTCCGCGCAGGCCAGTGGCGAGGCCGAGCTCGAAGAGGCCGACGCGGGCCGCGGCGTGCGTCAGCACCTCCAGGCCGAACTGGTGGTGCGCGCTGAAGCTGGTGGCGCCGTACGCGTGCACGCTGACGAACTCGGTGAAGAGCCGGTCGCGCGCGTCGAAGCCGGCGAGGAAGGAGCTGCTCTCGCCGAGCGAGGGGCTGGGCCGCACGGCCACGCCGATGAAGGCGAAGCTGAACGTGCTCAGGGGCCCGCCGCTGAGGACGCCGGCCGGGCGGCTCGACCTCTCCCACGGCGGCGGAGCGGCCTGCGGCGGCGGATGGCTGCGCTCCAGCGTGCCCAGATCGGCCTCGATGCGGTGCACGAGCGCGCCGTCGTTGGACGAGGCCGCGAGGTCCCAGGCCTCGTGCAGCGCGGTCTCCGTGCGCGGGCTCCCGAGGCCCAAGGTCAGCTCGAGGTGCGCCCAGCCAAAGAGCGCCTCGGCCCGCTGCTTCTTGGCGTCCGGCAGGTCCTTGGCCAGCTTGTCCGCGCGGTGGAACGCGAGCATCGCCTCGTCGAACTGGTGCGACTTCTCGGCGAGGTGGCCCTGCGCGAGCGCGTCGTCCACCTCCTGCGGCGAGGCCTGAGCGCCCCGCGGCGCGGCGAGGGCACAGAGGCACGACAGGCTGGCGATCCAGAGGCGCGACGGCATGTGCCGCGAGCTTGCCACAGCTCCCGCCCGCGGCGCGCCCGACCTTCAGGTCAGTTGAGGTCGGGCACCGCGAAGGTGAGGTACACGCCGTGCTGCAGGCCCTTGGCGATGCGCGAGTAGCGGTAGCTCAGCTCGATGTAGCCGCCGAAGTCCATCGCCGCCTCGGCCCAGGCCTCGTTCGGGTGGAACTTCCACTCGTCGAGGAAGGGGTAGCCGATCTGCGTCTTGCGCTCGTCGGTGAGCGCCCACGTGAGGCGCGTGGTGAAGAGGAGCGCGACCACGTCGCCGGCCTGCACGCGGAAGGTGGCGTACGCGGGCACGACCGGCCCGCCGGGCTGGCCGTAGGTGCCGGTGTCGCCGGTGGTGAGGCCGTCGTAGCGGATGCCGCTGCCGAAGCCGAGCCCGAACGGCCCGGCGCGGAAGTTGATGTGCAGCGTGCCCTCGACCGCGTACTGCCAGCGGCCGGAGTTGTCGTGGCCGCCCTCGAGGCCGAACGAGAAGTAGTGCAGCACGGGGATGTTGAACTTCATCTGGAACAGCCAGCCGCGGTTCTCGAGCTCCTCCGGGGCGTCGGGCACGATGCGCGTGAGCGAGAACGAGTAGCGCGTGATGCCGTACGGGCCGGCGCCGATGCCGAAGTGGTCGGTCCAGGAGGGCCCCTTGGGCTCGTCGGGCGGCGAGGCCTCGTGCTTGGGGGGCGGCGCAGGCGCGGCGGGAGGCGGCGTGGGCGCGGCCACCGGTGCGGGCGTGGGCGCCGTGGCCACTGGGCTCGGCCTGGGCGGGATGGCGTGTCCGATCTGGCGCAGCGCGGCCTCTACGCGCGCCTGGCCGCTCGCGTCCGAGAGCTGCCGATAGCGCTCCAACGCGAGCACGAGCGAATCCGCGGTCGCCGCGTCGGCCTGGTGTCCCTGCGCGATCGCACACGCGCCCACACCCTCTGCGGCAGCCGCGAGGCTCGCCTCATCTCGCGCGGCCCGGGCCAGCACCACCGCGCGCGCGAACGCAGACTCGGCGCCGCCGAAGTCGCGCATCGACCACAATTGCCGGGCGCGGGCGAGCTCTGCGTGCAGCCGGTCGTCCTCCGACGAGAGCGGCGGCGCGATCTGCTCGGGGACCGTGGCCTCCGACACCGCGGCGGAGGGCGTGGCGGGCGCCATCTGCGCGCGGGCCGCAAGCGGGCACACGCCGAGGAGCACACCCAGGAGCGGCAGAAGCAACGTCGTCTTGAACATGCGTGTCATGGTCAGCGCTCTCACTGGCCGTAGTAGACGAAGGGGGCCCAATAGTGCGGGTCGCGCCACGCGTTCCCGTACTTGCCGGCCACGAAGCGCCGCTTCACCTCCGCGATCGCGCTCGGGAACGGCGTGCCGCTCTGGTGCAGGCGATAGACCTCCTGCATGAACTTCGAGGTCGACTCGTCGGCCACCTGCCACAGGCTCACCGAGAGGCCGTTCGCGCCCGCGATGAGGAACGCCTGCGTGAGGCCGACCACGCCCTCGCCGCCGTAGATCTTCCCGAGGCCCGTCTCGCACGCCGAGAGGTTCACGAAGTCGGCCTTGAGCTGCAGCGCCGCGATCTCGCCCATGTGCAGATAGCCGTCATCTGCCCCCGACGCCGCGCCCGCCGCTGCACCCGTTTGGGAGAGCACGAGCGCCGACAACTCCGGGAGCTGTGGCACCACGAGGCCATGCGTGGCGAAGTGCAGCACCTTGTAGTTGGCCAGCGCGCCCGACTGCGACAGCTTGTTGACCGTCTCCTCGGAGACCTTGTCGCCGGTGACGATCTCCGCGCCCGGCACGATCGCGGGGAGCGCGTTCACTTCCTTGAGCGTGCCCGGCAGATTCCCCCACGAGACACCCAGCGCCGAGTACGCGTCCCGCATCGACCCGCGCGTCGCCAGCCGCTCGTGGATCTGGTCGGCCATCGCGAACATCTCGGCCTCGCGCGCCTGCATCATGTCCTTCGCGTACGTCGACTTGTCGTAGACCGCGCCGCCGAACGCGAGCAGCGGCTTGCGGTTCGCCGGATACGTGCGCGCCTGCAGCGCCTGGAGCACCGAGAGGCTCTGCACGTAGTGGATGTCGTACGTCTCGGCCAGATACTTGCCCTGCGGATCGACCAGCGTCTCGAAGGGCAGGAACGCGAGCACGCCGTCGGGGGCGATGAGCAGCGGCTTGCCCGGCTTCAAGTACTTGAGGCTCGGCACGATCAGCGCCTCGTAGAGCAGCTTGCCCAGCTCCTTCGCGGTGGCCTGGCTCTCGGGCGCGGGCGAGATGAGCAGGCGCCGATACGTCTCCACGGCCGCCTCCAGCTCGGTCGAGCGCTCCTCCTTGCGCACCGGCGCGCCCTTCATGTGCATGCCGCGGTCGCGCTCCTCGCGCTCCTTCACGACTTGCGGCAGCTTGGTCAGCGCGACTTTCAGCGACTCGGGCAGCGGCCGCGGCCACGCTTGCATGCCGCTCGAGTTCACGACGAAGTGCACGGGCTGGTCGAGGTCCACGTTCGAGTACAGGAGGATCGACCCCTCGCCCGCGAGCCGCGGCAGCTCGCCGATGGCCGGGATCGACACATCGCCCGCGCCCGCGATGCGCTCCGCGAGCAGCTTCGCGCGCGACAACTCCATGGTGCGGAACGCGCTCGGCGTGTCGCTGTTGCGCAGGTGCGCCAGGATCAGCACCTCGTACGCGCCCAAGGACTGCGCGAGGTAGTCGCGCCGCGCCTCGCCCGACGCGGTCTTGCGGAGCTGCTCCAGGATCTGCACCGCGTTCGACAGGTGCCGCACCGCCTCCGGATAGCGCTCCAGGTTCAAGAGCGTGATGCCCAGGTCGCGCAGGATCGCCGACTGCCCCGGCAGGTTCCCGCGGCGCGTGTGGATGGCCAGCGCCTCCTCGTACAGCTTCACCTGCTCGGCCCGCTTGTCGTCCGGGAGCGCGTCGGCCACGAACGCCGCCGCCCGCGCGATGTCGTCCTCGCTGCCCGACTTGCGCCGCAGCGCCAGCTCCTCCTGCAAGAGCCCCAGCGCCTGCTCCTTCTGCCCGGCCTTGCGCATGATCTGCGCCGTCGACACGAGCGACGCGTGCAGGCCCACGTTGGTCTTGCGCGAGGTGGCGAGCGCCTGCACCGAGGTGTCGAGCGCCTCCTGCAGCTTGCCCGCGCGCACCAGCGCCTGCGCCAGCCCGTTCTGCGCGATGGGCAGCGTCTTGGGGAACTTCCCGCCATCCGACAGCGCGATCGCCTGCCGGTACGCGGCCTCGGCGGCGTCCGCCTTGCTCGAGGTCAGGTTCAAACGCCCGAGCAGCATGTACATGTCGACCACGTTCTTCGGCCCGTTCGACGCCTTCGCCAGCGCGAGGCCCTTCTGCGCCGCCTCCAGCGCCTGCGCGTTCTGCCCCCAGCCGTTGAGCAGGTCGCACTCCAGCTCGATGTTGGCGAGGATGCGCCCGGTGATGTCGGGATCGTTCGGCTTGGCCGCGAGCAGGCCGTCGTTGATCTTGCGCGCCTCCTTCACCGTCGAGAGCGCGCGGTCGTAGCGGCCCCACTCGCGGTACGCCTTGGCGATGTTGTACTTGCCGACCGCCACCATGTCGTCGTCGCCGCGATCGTGCAGCGCAGGCAGCGAGGCCTCCAGCGTCGCCACGGCCTTGTCGTACATCTCCAGCTTCTCGTAGACGCCGCCGAGCAGCGTGCGCGAGAACACGCCCACGTCGTCGAAGTTGCCGCCGATGTGCTCCGAGATCGCGATCGCCTCCTCGAAGTGCTTGCGCGCGTCCTCGAGCTTGTCCTGGTCCTTGTCGCAGAAGCCGAGCCACAAGAGGTCCTTGCGGATCTTGCTCTCGCGCGGCTGCGGCGTGGCGCGCTCCTCGGCGATGGCGCGCACGTAGATGGGCCCGGCCTCCGCGCACTTGTCGGCCTTGCGCAGCGTGTCCGCCTGCGCGCGCAGCTCATCCGACCGCGCGGGGCTGCCCGACGTCGACGCCGTGGCCGCGCCGCCCGAGTACTTCGAGACCAGCTCCGCGTAGCGCGGCAGCTTGCGGAGGTTGTCGAGATCCGTGTCCGACTTGAGCGAATCGAAGCTCGAGTAGCCGTTCTGGAACGCCTTCTCCAGCGCATCGAGCGCCGCGTCCGTCTGCCCGCGCAGCGAGAGGTTGCAGGCCCAGTTGTAGATGGAGTTCGCGCCGCCCGGCTGCTGCGCCAGCACCCGCTGCGTCAGCTCCGCCGAGTCCTCGAGCCGCTTCTGCTTCACGCGGATGGTGGCCAGCATCTGCATCGCCGCGGCCGCGTCGGGCACGATCTTGATGGCCGCCACCAGGTGCGGCTCG
>JAFEBC010000137.1 GCA_018266095.1 Deltaproteobacteria bacterium | reverse complement strand
CTGCCCGAGATGAAGTGCGTGATGCGCCCGCCGAAGCGCGCCTTGAGCCGCGCCTGGATCTTGGGGAACACCATCTTCTTGGCGATGGTCCAGCCGAACGACGAGTACGAGTGCCCGGCCTCCTTGGCCTTGCAGTACGCCTCGAACTCGCGCATCGCCATCTTGAACAGCCGGCCCTTGAGGCCCGACTGCGCCATGCCGTTGGCGACCACGTTGTTGAAGGCCTTCTCGAACACGCGCGGCACCGCGGCCAGCGCGGTCGGGCCCGACTCCTGCGCGTTGTCGACGAGCTTGTCCACGGACTCCGCGAAGATCTGCGTGAGCCCCGAGCCGAACCAGGTGCACTTGATGATCTGCGCGAACGAGTGCGCGAACGGCAGGAACAAGAGGTGCGAATCGTCGCGGTTCAGGAGGCCCGTGCCCACCGTGCACTCGGCCGCGAAGATCATGTTGTCGTTCGTGATCATCACGCCCTTGGGCACGCCCGTGGTGCCCGAGGTGTAGAGGATCGTGTGCAGGTCCGAGCGCTTCTGCGCCGCGAGGCGCGTCTTCATCTCGTCCGGCGACCTGGCCTTCGCCGCGCGGCCCGCCTCGACGAGCTGCGAGAGGGACAGCACCCACGAGTCGTTGGCGTCCCCCGCGCCCTCCATCAGGATCACCTTGCGGATCTTGGGGAGCTTGTCCTTCTTCTCCTGCAGCTTCTTGAGCTGGGTGGCGTTCTCCGCGAACACCATCACCGCGCCGCAGTTCTCCAGGATGAACTGGATCTCGTCGGGCGTGTTCGAGTGGTAGATGGGCACCGCGATGCCGCCGGCGTGCATGACGCCCAGGTCGCAGAGCGTCCACTCCACGCGCGTCGACCCGATGAGCGAGACCATCTCGCCGCTCGCCAGGCCGAGGCCGATGAGGCCCCACGCGAGCTCCTCACCCTGCGCGCCGAGCTGGCTCCAGGTCACGTCCTGCCACGCGCCGTTCACCTTGCGCCGCGCCGCGGGACGGTTGGCGTCCTCGGTCAAGCGCTGCCGGAAGAGGTTGGCGACCGAATCGACCTTGCCGATCTGCTGCTTGAGCTCGAGGCCACGCTTGTGCTGTTCCGCGATCATGATGTCCGTCTCCTATTCGTGATCCTTGAGCCACTTCTTGCCGAGCTCGATGACGCGCTTGTCTTCCGCGTCGCGCGGCGTGAACTCTTCGATCGACTTGATGAGCGCCTTGGCCTGGTCACCCTTGCCGTCCTTGTCGAGCGAGTCGGCCAGGAAGAGGCGTGTGCGCAGGTTGTTCGGGTGCTCCTTGTTGGCCTGCGTGAGCTGCTTGATCGACTCGTCGACGTCGCGCTTGGGCCAGGGCAGCTTGAAGAAGAAGCGGCCCCAGAGCTGGCGCGCGCCGCCGTCGTTGTAGCCCTCGTCGAGCTTCATCGCCGTCTGCACCTGGTCGCGGAACTTGCCCTCGAGGCCCTCGGTGAGCGCGGTGAGGATGCCGACGCCCTCGGAGTAGACGCCGATGCCCACGCCGCACCAGTAGTGGCCGCGCGCGTCGTCGGGCTTGAGAGTCGCGGCCTTCTCGCCCGCGTTCATGCAGGCCTTGCCGTACGCGGCCTTGAGGTCCGAGCCGTCCGCCTGACCGTTGGCCTGCCAGCACAGGAGCTGCGCCTTGCGCCACCACGCCTCGAAGTCCTTCGGGTTCCGGGCGATGGCGTCGTCGATGATCTTCATCAGCTTCGACAGGCCGGCCGCGTCCTCGCCGCGCACCTTGTAGAGGGCGTCGTGCTCCTCCATCCACGAGGTCGACGGAGCCGGCGCGGCGGCGGGTGCGGCCGGAGTTCCCGTCGGGGCTGCAGCGGGCGGAGCAGCCGCGGGAGCCGGCTCGTCTGCGCGGGCCGCCTGCGCGAGGGTCAGCGAAGCTGCGACGATGGCGAGGTAGAGGCGCATGGTGCCTTCCTGCGAAGTGAGGGACCCACACCATAGCGCAGACGTGTCGGCGCGTGTGGTCAAGGCTGCGGCATGGCCTGACAGTCAGGCCAGCGGCCTCACTCGGGATCGGCGAAGGTCCGGCGATCGGCAGAGAGCGGCGTGCGGGCGGCGGCCCATGCTCCCGCCATCATCGAGAGCACGCGCCTCGCGCCCAAGGGCCGGCGCAGCCGGATCGCACGCGAGAGGACTCCCAGCGAGAGCGTCCCCAGGATGGACGCGGCCTGCCTCAGCACGCGCAGGTCGCCGCTGCGCACGCCCTTGAGCAGCGCGGCGCCGAGGCCGTAGTCGTAGCGGAGCATGAGCTGCCGTGCGTCCTCGTCGTAGCGCACCCCGAGGTGGATGACCTCCGGCTTGGGCGAGTGCTTCACGCGCGTCACCGCTGTGGCGCGGCGCACCCAATCGGCGTCGCCTCCCGAGCGCAGCCGGCCGCCCGCGCCCAGCACCTCGTCGAAGGGCCCCACCCGGTCGAGGACCGAGCGGCGCACGGCGAGGTTGGCGGTGATGCCCCAGTGCCACGCGGGCGGCAGGCGGCCCTCGAACACGGCCTCGCGCGGATAGAACGAGGCGGCCTCCGCGCCCGGACGCAGCAGCTCCTGGGGCACCCGCACCTGGCCGCAGACGACGCCCAGGGTCGCGTCCGCCTCGAACTCCGCCAGATGCTGCGCGAGCCAGTCCGCCCGCGGCCGGCAGTCGTCGTCGGTGTGCACCACGATGGGCGCCGTCGACCTCGAGGTACCTTCGTTGCGCGCGGCGCAGTTCCCCCTCGTGGCGCTCGGCACGTGGTGCAGGCGCGGATCGCCGCGAAAGGGCTCGAAGGCGCGCGCGGTGTCGTCGCGGCTGCTCTGGTCGATGAACCAGACCTCGAAGTCCTGCTCGCTGCCGGCCAGGATCGACTGGAGACAGGGCGCGAGCTCCTGCGGTCGATCGCGCGTGGGGATGACGACGGCGACGCGGGCCATGACCCATCTTTCACGATCGTCTGGGGAGATGCCACCCCACATCTCACCCGAGACTCAGGTCTCAGATGGCGGCTTCCTGCGGCAAAATCTTCGCGGTCCACGGGCACTTGCCGCTATCATCCGCGGACGGGGCGGGGGAACGCTTCGGCCCGCGCCCATGAAGATTCCCGTCCTCTTCTTCAACCCGGTCGCCTACGACAGCACCCCTTGGGTGGTGTGCTGCAACGTCGCGCGCAACCTCGACCGCGCGCGCTTCGACGTGCACGTGGCGGTCGATGAGCGCCAACCGGAGGGCGACTGGGGCGAGGCGACCGTGTTCCGGGGGCCGCTCGCCAGCGCGATGTCCGGGCCCAAGTGGCGCAAGGTCCTGGGCGTGGCGCCGCTGGGGGCGGTGATGCTGCGCGTGGCCGCGTGGATGCGAGGCCGACGGATCCAGATCATCCACGTGATCGACAACCCGTCGGCGATGGTGCTCGCGTATGGGCTCTGCCGGCTCACCGGCGCCCGGCTCGTCGTGCACTACCACGACTCGCCTCGCCAGTATGCGGGCTGGCAGGAGAAGGCCAAGTCGCTCGTGGGCCGCGCGGCGGACGTCAACGTGGGCGTGTCGCGGTTTCGCGCCGACGCGCTCGAGGTGCCGCGCGACAAGGTGGCCGCGGTGCTCAACGGCACCGACCCGCAGCGCTTCAACCCCACCGTGGACCCGAAGGGCCTGCGCGCCGAGTACGGGATCCCGGCCGACGCCTTCCTGCTGGTCGAGGTCGCGCGGTATTGGAAGACCAAGCGGCAGGAGGACTTCATCCGCGCGCTCGCCCTCGCCCGCAAGCAGGAGCCGCGCCTGCGCGGACTGCTCATCGGCTGGCAGGACCATCGCGGCGTGACCCCCACGGGCACCTTCCTCGACTCGCTGCGCGCGCTGGCGGCCGCGGAGGGCGTGAGCGACGCGCTGACGTTCGCGACCGAACGGCCCGACATCGAGCGGGTGTACGCGGCAGCGGACGCGGTGGTCCTGCCCTCGGTCAACGAGCCGTTCGGACTGGCGGTGATCGAGGGGATGGCCTGCGGGCGGCCCGTGATCGGCGCGCGCTCGGGCGGCATCGTGGAGATCATCCGGGACGGCGAGACTGGCCTCTTGGTGCCGCCGAAGGACCCGGCAGCGCTGGCGGACGCGTTCCTGCGGCTCGCGCGCGATCCGGCCCTCTGCTCGCGGCTGGGCGCGGCGGGGCGCGACGAGATCCTGCGCGGCTTCACCCTGCGGCGCCTGGGCGAGGACTTCGGCGCCCTCTATGAGAAGGTGGCCGCGCAGGGCCGCTGAGCTTCAGCGCGTTGCCTGACGAGCCCGACGCGCCGCCGCCGACCAGCGCAGCGCCCGCCCGGCGCGGACCAGACTTCGGGCACCCTGCACCAGCGCCCTCGGGAGCCGCAGGCGCACCAACGCCGACGCAGCGTCCTGTCCGGCCATCACGCCGCTGACCCACGACTCGAACGCGATCGCCTCCAGCACCTGCGCGCGACCATCGCGCGGCAGGTCTGTGCGCCGCGCCCACCTCGCGCGCACCTGGTCCAACCCGGCGAACATGCCGTGCGTGTCCGACAAGCTCCCGCGCACCCGCCGATAGGCCACCACCGTCCGCGGCAGGAACTCGAGCGTGGTCCGGAAGGCGCACTCCAGCGCGAAGTGTTTGTCCTCCATGCCGCGCAACAGCCCGGGGTCCCAGCCCACCTCTTCGGCCAGGGACCGGCGCACCAGCGCGCTCGAGGGGATGGCCTGGTAGAAGGCGAACAAGGCCCCGAACGGCGTCTCGGGCACGTCCGGCGGGATCGAGGTGAGGCCACCCAACCGCGGCACGTAGCGGTGATCGACATAGGGCTCATCGAGCGCCGCGCCGTGCTCGTCGATGCGCCGCGAGCGCCCGTAGACGAAGCCGCACCTGGGGTTCGCGTCGAGCCGTTCGGACAGCGCCGCCAGCGCGCCTGGCTCGAGCACGTCGTCAGCGTCGAGGAACATGACGCGATCGACCTCGCGCGAGAGCGCCGCGAGCCCTCGATTCCGGGCGCTGGCCGCCCCCGCGTTCGCCTGCATCTCCACGCGGATCCGTGGGTCCGCCGCCGCGAGCCTGCGCATCAGCGCCAGCGAGCCGTCGCCCGACCCGTCATCGACCAGCACAAACTCGAAGTCGACCCCCTGAGCCAATGCGCTCAGGACGGTCGACTCGAGGAACCGCTCACCGTTGTAGCAGGGCGTGACGACGCCGATCCGCGCCATCACGCCCCTCGCTTGCCTTACGCCCGCACTTCCG
>JAFEBC010000136.1 GCA_018266095.1 Deltaproteobacteria bacterium | reverse complement strand
GAGGCCTGTCAGCTCGCCGAGGCCGCGGCCGGCGTCCCGCTCGCGTCCACCGGCGGCTATCGCACGCTCACGCGCGGCAAGCTCGGCGGCAGCTACCGCGGCGGCACCATCGGCGCTTCGCCTGCATATTCATTCACTGCCCATGTAGCGGAAGTGGAGGTCGACGAGGAGACCGGCGAGTGGCGCTGCACGAACCTCTGGGCCGCGCACGACTGCGGCAAGGCGCTCAACCCCACGCTGGTCGAGGGTCAGATCGAGGGCTCGGTGTACATGGGCGTGGCCGAGGCGCAGATGGAGGAGCTGGAGTACGGCGAGCAGGGGCTCCTCTTCGGGCCCAGCCTGCTCGACTACCGCATCCCCACCTCGCTCGACACGCCGCTCATCGACGCGCGCATCGTGGAGAGCGGCGATCCGCACGGCCCGTACGGCGCCAAGGAGGCCGGCGAGGGCCCGCTGCACGCGGCGATCCCGGCGATCGCCAACGCGCTCTTCGACGCCTGCGGCATCCGTGTGCGCGAGCTGCCGTTCACGCCCGCGAAGATCCTCAAGCTCTTGCGCCAGCGCGATGCGAATGCTGCCGCTGTGAGCGCGCCCCCCGTGGCCGCCTCGAAGACGGTGTCGCCATGATGACGCTGCCTGCGCTCGAGGTGCTGCGGCCCGCGTCCGTCGAGGAGGCGGTGAAGCTGCTCGCGTCGCACCCGCACGCGCGGCCGCTCGCGGGAGGCACGGATCTCGTGCCGAACTTGAAGTACGGGATGTACGACGCTGGTCCGGTGATCGCGCTGCGCGGCCTCTCGCGCGAGCTGCGCTACGTGCGCGAGGAGCAGGGTGACCTGCGCCTGGGCGCGCTCTGCACGCTCGATCAGCTCGCCAAGGATCCGCTCGTCACCGCGCGCCTGCCCGCGCTCGCCGACGCCGCCGCGCACGTGGCCGGCCCGCAGTTGCGCCGCATGGGCACGCTGGGCGGCAACCTCTGCCTCGACACGCGCTGCGTCTACATCAACCAGAGCCACTTCTGGCGCAACGCGCTCGGCTTCTGCCTCAAGAAGGACGGCTCGGTCTGCCACGTGGTGGCGCAGGGCAAGCGCTGCGTGGCCGCGGCCTCGAACGACACCGCGCCCGTGCTGCTCACCTTGGACGCGAGCGTGCGGCTCGTCTCGCCGCGCGGCGCGCGCCTCTTGCCGCTCGCGGACTTCTATGTCACCGACGGCGTCAAGAACACGCAGCTCGCGCCCGACGAATTGCTCACCGAGGTGCGCGTCCCCCAGCGCGCCCTCGGCATGCGCCAGGCCTTCCTCAAGCTGCGCACGCGCGCCGCCGTAGACTTCCCCGCGCTCAACCTCGCCGTGGCCCTGCGCGCCCGCGAGGGCGTCCTCGAATCCCTCTCGCTCTGCGTGTCCGCGCTGGCCGCCAAGCCGCACGTGGTGAAGGGCCTCGATGACCTCTTGGGCCAGCCCTACGGCACCGCGCGCGCCCTCGGCGACGAGCTGGGCAAGCGCGCCCACAAGCAGTGCCGCCCGCTGACCAACATCAACGTGGACCCCGAGTGGCGCCGCGAGATCCTGCCCGTGCTGGTGCGCCGCGCCGTCGAGCGCGCGCTGGCCTGACCGCCCGTCGATGCGGCACGGCGGCTGGGCCGCCCTACGGCTGGCAGTACGCCTGCGACAGGTCCACCGGGTCGCCGGACGTGTACGTCCACGACGTCTGGCCCATCACGCCCGTGCAGTTGATCGCCTTGGGCGCCGCGGTCGGGTTCGAGGGATCGTTGAGCGCGTACGTCAGCCGGGTCTGGTCGTGGTACGCCTGACAGGCGCGGTTGATGACGCCCGTGAACGTCTTCGCCAGCCGGGTTGGGTTGATGTGGTTCACCGACCAGTCGTGGTCCGACGAGTAGTAGATGTGCAGCGTCGACTGCGTCCCCGACTGCTCCGCCCAGGAGGTGAGCTGCAGCGGTGTCCCGCCCCAGTACGGATACGTGATGGTGAGCAGCGCCGAGGTGAACGAGCTGTCCGCAGTGCAGCGCTGGCCGCTCACTGCGCCAGTGCCCTTGCTCGTGACCTTGGCCATGTACGCCGGCATCCCGTACTCGACGTCGCTGTAGGTGAAGAGCGGCACGCGGATCGCCGTCTGCGTGCCCGCGAAGGCCGAGTAGTACGAGTTGGCGAAGTCGGTGTCGACGGTGTTGCTGGCGAAGTACTGTCCGAGCACCGTGTGCGGGTCCACGGGCGCGCCGTTCGGATCGTCGAAGGTCTCGAACGACACGAACTGCATCGCCGCGTTGGCTGTCTGCCGCGTGAGGGCCACACCCGAGATCACGGCCGGCAGCGTGCTGGTGCCGGCGGTGATGAACCCCTCGTCACACTCCGCCTGCTTGCCCGAGAGCGCGATGGTGGTGACTCCCACGGTGGCCTTGATGTCGACGTAGCCGATCGCGCTCTGCACGATCTGCGTGATCTCGAAGTCGACCGGCAGGGCGAGGTCACGCCCGGCCGCGCAGGTGCCCACGGTCGATTCGGTGAGGGGCAGGCTCTCGAGGAGCTGGAGTGAGGGGGACTGGCCGTCGCAGTACCAGGCGCTGGTGAGCGAGACCACGAGCTGGGTGTCGTTCTCGTTGCCCGTGTCGTAACAGACGCCGACATAGTTGGCGGAGCCGCCGTTGACGCTGCCGCTGTTGCCGGTGGGCGGACCGTCACGGAACTGCGGGCTCG
>JAFEBC010000135.1 GCA_018266095.1 Deltaproteobacteria bacterium | reverse complement strand
GAGGCGCGGCACATCAAGGCGTGGAACGGAGCTCGAGCAGTCGCGGACGCGACTGCCGGTCGTGCCGCAAGCCTCCCTCGAGGCGCGGCCCGCCCCACGTTCCCACGTCCCGGGACCGCGGAGAGAGCGCGGCCCGCCCCACGTCCCGGGACCGCGGAGAGAGCGCGGCCCGCCCCACGTCCCGGGACCGCGGAGTTCCGTACGAAGTCTCGCGCACTGCGACACTCCCCACGCCACAGGACCACGGCTACAATCCCTTCGTGCTGCGAAGGGTCGAACGCAATCGCCTCGGGATCGAGCAATTCATCCTCGCCGTGGTGCTGCCCGGCATCGCCGGGAACATCAACGCGAGCGGTTTCATCGCGCTCGGCGTGTACACCTCGCACGTCACCGGCTCGGCCGCACGCCTGGGCGACGAGCTGGCCGCGCACCAGTTCGACAAGGCCGGCGAGGCGCTGACGCTCATCGCCCTCTTCCTGGTCGGCGCCATGACCGCCACCGCGCTCGTCGAGATCGCCACGCGTCACAAGCGCCCGCGCTTCATGATGGCGTTGCTCATCGAGGCCCTCCTCATCGCGCTCTTCGCCATCCTCTCCATCCACTCCGAGCGGCACTGGCGCTTCCAACGCTCGGAGCTCTTGGGCCTGCTCTGCTTCTCGATGGGTCTGCAGAACGCGCTCGTGTCGCGGGTCTCGGGAGCGGTGGTGCGCAACACGCACCTGACCGGCATCGTCACCGACCTCGGCATCGAGACCGTGCGCTATCTCTCTTGGAGGTTCGACCCCCTGCGCGGGAACGCGCCGCCGCCCTCGCTCGACCTGCGGCGCGCGAAGCTGCACTTCACCATCCTGGCGTCGTTCGTGAGCGGCGCGACCGTGGGGCCCGCGCTGTACCTCGCGATCGGGTCGATCTCGATGCTGCTGCCGGTGGCGATGCTGGTGCTGCTCGCGGCCTTCGACGGCTGGGCGGGGCTCACGGGGCGGCTGGAGATCCCGCCCGCTTCGGCGCCGCCGCCGTCGGCGTCGTGAACGCGCTCACTCGTCTCGCGCCAGCGCGCGCAGCAGCTTGTCCCGCCGCGCCTCGAGCAGGGATTCGCTGAGCGAGAGCACGCCGCCGTAGACGATCGACATCCCCGCGAGCTCCAGCAAGAGGAACACGAGCAGCGGCCGGTGCGAGAGCTTCGCGAGCTGCCACGGCACCCACGCCGCGCCCACGATCAGCGCCATCACCACGAGGCGCATGGCCGTCGCGCCGCCGCCCGGGCTGCGCCGCGTGCGCGCGTTGCGCATGGGCGCCGGGAAGTAGAGGCTCGCGACATTTCCTGCCCCTGCCACCAGCGGCCAGATGGCGAGGTGCGCGACCACGCCCACCGCGAGCTGCATCGGCGTGAGCGAGAAGCCGATGGCCACCGCGAGCGCCATCGCCAGGAGCACCGCGAACGACACCAGCCAGGCGACGAAGTTCTTGGCCGCGATCACGCTGCGACCGCGCACGGGCCAGAGGAAGAAGCCGCGCGCGCCATCGGCGTCGAAGCCGAAGGTGTTGGCCAGCACCGCGAGGACGCTCAGGTGCGCGTAGACCGCGCCCCACAAGAGCGGCTGGTCGGTCATCGAGCCCATGCCGCCGGGCGACATGCGCACGACCGCGAAGAGCGCGGGCATGATGAGGAGCTGGATCCAGTTCGCGCGCAGGAGCATCTTGAGCTCCTTCTCGAACAGCGCCGACACCTCATCGGAGAGGAATGGCAGCTTCCAGCCGCTGCGCCGCTGCTCCTTCCCCGAGGCGCGCGTGACCTCGGGCTCGCGGCGCGCCTCGCGCAGGGTGAGCCGGTGTCCCGCCCACACGAGCGCCGCGATGAGCCAGGCGAACTTGATGAGCTCCCAGCCCGCCGCGCCCACGTCGAGGTCGCCGAGCGCGAACGCGAGCTTCGCCGCCCAGCCCGTCGGCAGCTCGAGCAGGGCCTCGCGCGCCCGCACGCTGGTGAGGCCGAGCAGCACGAGCTTGGCGCGGAAGCGCAGGAAGCCGAACACGAACAGCGCCACCACCGCCAGGACCGGGCGCCTCAAGGAGCGCCGCGCGCCGATCTCCGCGAAGACGGCGCCGAAGAAGTGGAACAGCGCCGCGCCGGTGGCCACGAGCACCAACCCGGCGAAGAGCGAGGCCACGACGGGCGGCCCGTGCAGCCAGCGCACGCCGATCGCGAGCGCGACGAGGGGCGGATAGAGCACGAGCCACATCGGCTCCAAGAGCTGCGCGATCAGGTTCACCGCCGTGACCAGCCGCGGCGACACCGCGAACAAGAGGAAGCGGCGCGGCTCGAGGAAGACCCGGCCCTGCGCGGCGGAGATGAGCGAGATGTACGCGCGCAGCCCCACACCGACCGTCAGGACCATCGTCATCCAGCCGAGCGCGCCGCCCTGCTGCGCCAGGTCTCGCGGCTGCGCGGAGTAGTCGCGCGCCATGAAGAGCAGCAGCGCGGCCACCGACGCAGAGATGAAGGCGCCGCCGCCCCCGACGATGATCCACGAGACGACGCGCGAGTACGACTTGTCGCTGACCAGCTTGCGCAGCACCTGCGTCACCCGCAGGCCGACGAGCGCGCGCGCCTGATCGAGCGCGACGTTCATGGCAGGAACGAGAGCGCCTTGTGCGCGGCGCGCCCCTCGCCCACGAGCTTCACGAACGCATCCGGCAGGCCCGTCGCGCCCGGCACCGACGCGACCACCTCCGCGAGCCCGCCCTGCGCCACGAGCTTGCCCTGGTGGATGACGCCGACGTGCGTGCAGAGGCGCTCGACCACCTCCAGCACGTGCGAGGTGATGAACACGGTCAGCTTGCCGCGCTCGACGAGGCCCGCGAGCAGCGTGGTCAGCGCGCTCTTGGCCACCGCGTCCACGCCCTCGAACGGCTCGTCGAGGAAGAGCAGCTCCGGCCCGTGGATGAGCGCGCACGCGAGCGACAGCTTCTTCTTCATGCCGAACGAATAGTCGCCGACGAGCTTCTGGCCGTCCTTGTCCAGCTCCATCGTGGCCAAGAGCTCATCCGCGCGCGCCGCCGAGCGCTCGCGGCCGAGGCCGAACAAGCGGCCGACCAGGATGAGCTGCTCGCGGCCCGTGAGCCGATCGAAGAGCAGCATGCCGTCCGGCACCACGCCGATGCGCCGCTTCACCTCGGTGGAGTCGGCGAACACGTCGCGCTCCAGCACGCGCGCCGTGCCGCCCGAGGGCTCGAGCAGGCCTGTGAGCATGGAGATGGTCGTGCTCTTGCCCGCGCCGTTCTCGCCGAGGAAGCCGTAGAAGCTGCCGCGCGGCACCGCGAGATCGATGCCGTCCACGGCCACCTGCGCGCCGAAGCGCCGCGTGAGCTTGCTGGTGGAGATCGCCTCGCGCACGACCTCGGCCACGGGCGCCGTGACAGGCGCACCCGACAGCGACTCGCCTGAATCGGCGTCCATCTACTCGCTCTTGGCCAGCGCCACGCCCGCACCGGGCGCGTCGTGGTGCTGCTTCTTCTTGCCCAGCGCGCCTCCGCGACCGACCGTCGCCGGCGCGACCCCCGAGCCATCGCGCGGGATGGCCGCGGCCTTCGCGAACGAGAGCGCCTCGTTCACCACCGCGTCCGGCGCGCGCTCGACGATGGGCGCCACCTGCTTCTCCTCGAGGTGCGTGTGCACCTTCATCGAGCAGAACTTGGGCCCGCACATCGAGCAGAACTCCGCGCTCTTGAACGCCTCGTGCGGCAGCGTCTCGTCGTGCTTGGCCTTCGCGCCGTCCGGATCGAGCGAGAGCGCGAACTGCTGGTTCCAGTCGAACGCGTAGCGCGCCCGCGAGAGCGCATCATCGCGATCCCGCGCGCCCGGCCGCTTGCGCGCGATGTCCGCCGCGTGCGCCGCGATCTTGTACGCCACGATGCCGTCCTTCACGTCCTGCGCGTTCGGCAGCGAGAGGTGCTCAGCCGGCGTCACGTAGCAGAGCATCGACGCGCCATGCCACCCCGCGAGCGCCGCGCCGATGGCCGAGGTGATGTGATCGTAGCCAGGCGCGATGTCCGTCGTCAGCGGCCCCAGCACGTAGAAGGGCGCCTCGAAGCAGGCCTCGGCCTCCTTCTTCATGTTCATCTCGATCTGGTCCATCGGGATGTGCCCCGGGCCCTCGATCATCACCTGCACGTCGTGCTCCCAGGCCATCTTGGTCAAATGACCAAGGACCTTGAGCTCCGCGAACTGCGCCTCATCCGACGCGTCCGCGAGCGACCCCGGCCGCAGCCCGTCGCCGAGCGAGAAGCTCACATCGTACTTCTTGAAGATCTCGCAGAGCTGCCCGAAGTGCGTGAACCACGGGTTCTCCTTGCCCGTCGCGATCATCCACTGCGCCATCAGCGCGCCGCCGCGCGAGACGATGCCGGTCACGCGGTGCTGCGCCAGCGGCAGGAAGTCGCGCAGGAGGCCCGCGTGGATGGTCATGTAGTCGACGCCCTGCCTGGCCTGCTCCTCGACGATGTCGAGCAGGTCCTGCGGCGTGAGGTCGTCCACGTTCTTCACGCGCGAGATGGCCTCGTAGATCGGCACCGTGCCCAGCGGCACCGTGCTCTTGCGCAGGAGCGCCTCGCGGATGACGGGGATCTCGCCGCCCGTCGACAGGTCCATGATCGTGTCGGCGCCCAGCTTCAGGCAGTGCGACAGCTTCTCCAGCTCGCCGCCGATGTCGCTCGTGGTCTGCGAGTTGCCGATGTTCGCGTTGATCTTGCACGACGACGCGATGCCGATCGCCATCGGCTCCAGCTCGGGGTGCATGACGTTCGCGGGGATGATCATGCGCCCGCGCGCCACCTCGCTGCGCACCAGCTCCACCGGCAGCCGCTCGCGCTTGGCGACGTGCGCCATCTCCTCGGTGACCACGCCCTGCCGGGCGAAGTGCATCTGCGTGACGTTCGTACGGCCTTGCGAAAGGCGCTGCTGGATCCAGGGGGCGCGCATGGCGTGAAGCTCCTCGCTGTGAGGCCGCGGAACCTAACGCAATGGCGGGTGGACCGCCAGGCGCAAGCGATTCACGCGCGCTCTGCCGAGCTCCAACGCAAAGGCGAAAAGCTTCAACGCGGAGGCGCGGAGACGCGGAGGTTCTGTCGCTTCGACCATGCGGTGGCTTGCATACCTGCGCCGAGATCCACCACGCTTTGTCCAACAGCCAGCTCGATGCCCGAGAAGAAACCTTGCTGTTCTCCGCGCCTCCGCGTCTCCGCGTTGAAGGCACTTAGCAGTTGCTCTTGCCGTCAGAACCGGAGTTGCCCGCGCTCGAAGTCGAGCAGCCGCGCCTTGTTCTCCATGCCGCCGCCGAAGCCCGTGAGCGACCCATCCGCGCCGATCACGCGGTGACACGGCACGATGATGGCGATCGGATTCCGCCCGTTCGCCGCGCCCACCGCGCGCATGGCCTTGGGCTTGCCGATGCTCTTCGCAAGCTGCGCGTACGAGCGCGTCTCGCCGTACGGGATCCGCGTGAGCGCGCCCCAGACCTCGCGCTGGAAGTCGGTCCCCTCCGCCAGCAGCGGCACCTCGAAGGTCTTGCGCTTGCGCGCGAAGAACTCCTCGAGCTGCTTCTTGGTCTCCTTCACGATCGCGTCCGGCTTCAATTCATCGATGCCGGGCCGCTCCTTGCTGCTCTCGAACAACAGGCTCGTCAGCGCGTGGCCGTCGCTCGTGAGCGTCAGCGCGCCGACAGGGCTGTCCATCACCAGGGCGAACTTCGCGTTCGGGATCATGTCGTCTCCTCACGATTCGGAAAGGTCCACAAGAGCAGCGCGGCCACCGCGCGGAACGGGCGCCAGGCCTCGCTCGCCTGCAAGAGCTCACGCGAGGACGGCGCATCACCGGGACGCGCGGAAGGCGCGATGGCGCGGCGCAGCCAGAGGTCCCCGTGCGGGAACGCGTCCAGCCAACGCAGCGCGCGCAGGCCGATGTAGTGCGAGGTCCACGGTCCAACGCCCGGGAGCGATTCGAGCTGCGCCAGCGTCGCGTGCGCATCGACGCCTGGACGCAGGACGAGGCGGCCCTGATCGATCTCGCGCGCGAGCGACACCAGCGTCTGCGCGCGCGCCGGGAGGATGCCGAGCTTCGAGAGCTCCTTCGGATTCGCCTGCGCGATCGCCCGCGGCGGAGGGAACGAGCGGGTCAACACCGGATGCGCCGACTGCACGGGCGCGCCGAACGCCTCCACCAGCCGGCCCGCGAGCGTGGTCGCGCCCTTCACGCTCACCTGCTGGCCGAGGATGGCGCGCACGGCCAGCTCGAAGCCGTCGAACGCGCCCGGTACGCGGATCCCCGGCGCCTGCCCGAGCCGCCAGCCCAGGTGCGGATCGTCCGCGAGCACCTGCGCGATCGCGTCTGGCCGCGCGTCGAGATCGAACAGCGCGCGCACCTTCGCGAGCAGCGGGACCACCACGGGCCACAGCGCGTGCGACATCGACACCGGCAGCGTGCGCTCGCGCGGCGGGCCCACCTGGATGACGCCCGACACCTCGCCGAGCCGCACCGTGCGCAGGTAGCGGCCCTCGCTCACCCACTCGACGCCCGGGATCGCGCGCGCCGCCAGAAAGCCCAAGAGCTCGTCCCACGCGAGCGGCGGCCGGAACGCCAGCACGAGCTCCAGCGGCAACCGCGGGTCGTCCTCGAGCCGCTCCCGCCCCGGCGCGCGGCGACGCAGGCCCGTCGGGTCCAGGCGCAGCCGCTCCTTGAAGCTCGCGTTGAACCTGCGGATCGACCGGAACCCGCTCGCGAACGCCACCTCGCTCACCGGCAGCGCCGTCTCCGTGAGCAGCCTCTTCGCCGACAGGAGCCGCTGCGTCTGCGCGTACTCGACGGGCGTCACGCCCAGCTCCTTCAAGAACGCGCGGCGCAGGTGCCGGCTCGACGTGCCCAGCGCGTCGGCCAGGCCTTCCAGCGACTCCTCCTCCAGCACACCCTGCTCGATGCGCGCCATCGCCCGCTGCACGAGCCGCGGACTCGCCTCCAAGGGCGACAAGCCCGGCGCCAGCTCTGGCCGGCAGCGCAGACACGGCCGGAACCCCGCCTGCGACGCCTCGGCCGCGTGCGCGAAGAAGCGGCAGCGGTCCTCGCGCGGGGTGCGCGCCGGACACACAGGGCGGCAGAAGATGCCCGTCGAGGTCACCCCGGTGAAGAACACGCCGTCAAAGCGCGGATCGCGCGCCGTCAGGGCCCGGTAGCACTCTGTGGACGTCGGGAGCATGGGCAGGTGAATAGCGCGCGGCTTCGGACTTGTCTGGCCGTTTTCGGACATGGCCATGACAAGGGAAATTCACGGGGTCCCGCCTGCCCCCGCGCCTCAAACCCGTGGCGCGCGCGGACGTTTCCATTTACACAACTTGGATGGCCACAACCGAGATCACCGCCCAGAACTTCGAGTCGCTCATCACCAAGCCCGGCATCGCCGTGCTCGACTGGTGGGCTGCCTGGTGTGGTCCCTGCCGCGCGTTCGCGCCCACGTTCGAGGCCGCGTCGCAGAAGCACACGGACATCCTCTGGGGCAAGGTCGACACCGAGGCGCAGCAGGAGCTCGCGGCGGCGTTCGCCATCCGCTCGATCCCCACGCTCATGATCTTCCGGGACGGCGTCCTGCTCTTCGCGCAGCCCGGCATGCTCCCCGCGAGCGCGCTCGATGAGCTCGTCGAGGGCGCCCGCGCGCTCGACATGGACGAGGTGCGCAAGAAGCTCGACGAGGAAGAGAAGAAGGAAGCCGAGGCCGAGCTGAAGGCCGCGGCGAATCAGCCTGCGGGCGACTTCGGCGACGACGACGACGAGGCGACGTTCGTCCGGCAGTGACGCACGTTGCTCGAACGGTCGTGCAAAACGCGACCATTCACCGCAGAGGCGCCGAAGCGCGGAATTGCCTTCGTGGCCAACAACCACACCATTCTGCGCTTCTGCGCCTCTGCGGTGGGTGATCGGGCGAGCACGAACGCCGATCGGCGCTCCGCTCCTCATCGTGCCTCGTAAGAGCTGTGGCGGGCGCCTAGTTCGTCTCCAGCCCGAACTTGCTCCTCTGCTCCCGGAACTCCGCGCGCAGCCGCTCCTTGGCCGCGCGCACCAGCGCCTCCGCGTCTGACGCCTTGGGCAGGTCGAGCTGCTTGGCGATCTCCCCGTACGTCGCGTCATCGAGCCGCAGCTCCAGCGCGCGCCGCTGGTCCGACGGCAGCCTGGCCTGGATGAAGCCGGACACGTCCTGCACGATGCGCTTGAGCGTGAGCAGGTCCGTGATCGGCGGACGCACCGAGCCCACGTCGCTCTCGGAGATGGGCCGCGCGTCGCTGTTCACCTGACGCTTGTCGTTCGGGCCTGTGTCCGTGGGCGTGTGCAGCACGTTGCGCCGCCCCAGCCGCGCCGTCGCGTGGTCGCGGGCCGCGAAGTCGACGAGCGTCTTGAGCCACGCGCGCAGCGGCGTATTCGTGAGCAAATCCGCGGACTCCGCCTGATCGTCCACCAGCTCGGACAAGGCGCCGAAGCGCTCCAGCACCTCGCCGTCGTCGTCGATGGGCAGGCTCATCGGCCCGCGCGCCTGCACGAACTCGCGCAGGTTGCGGTGGTCGTCGCGCTGCAGCCGCTCCACCACGCGCACCAGCACCGCGCGCACCTCGTCCTCGCTCGTCAGCCGCACCGCCCGCAGCACCCGATGCCGCGACGCCCACTGCTCCACGTGCGGCGCGATGAGCTGGAGGAAGCGCTGCCAGGCCGCCATCCGCTCGCGGCCCTGCCCCGAGACGAGCCGCTCCACCAGGGCGCGATTCCCCGCTTCGAACTCCGCGGTCCACTGGGTGGGTGCCTGACTCATGGCTTCAACTTTCCTTGTGTACCACAAGCGTCCTCGCCCACCTGTCGCTGGCCGGGCCGGGGTGCGTCCATCCCCCTTGTGGCGGGGACGGTCTGGCCCCATTCTGTCCGGCGACTTCCCGCGGTTGGCGTCCGGTCCGCGTGCGGCCTCACCAACATCCCGCAGCTCTGGAGTCCCCATGCATCGATGGCTAGCGCTCCCCCTCTGCATCGCGTTCGTCGCGTGCGGAGGGACAACGGATTCGTCGGCGCCCGTGAACCACGGGAGCATCGCGGGCTCGGCGAAGTTCAGCGGCGACACCGGCGATCAGTCGGGCATCGCCATCGTGCTGGTCGGACCCACGCCGGGCGCCACGGTCACCGACGGCTCGGGCGGCTACTCGTTCACCGGCCTCGCGGCGGGCACGTATCTCGTCAGCGCCACCTCCGGCGACTCGCTCGAGGGCACGGCCAGCGTGAAGGTCGAGCTCGCCAAGGACGCCTCGGCCACCGCGGGCGCCATCGCGCTCTCTCCCGCGGGCTCGGTGGGCGGCAAGGCCCAGCTCGCGGGCCAGACCTCCAGCGCGGGCGTCACCGTGGCCGTCCTCGGCACCACCCTCGCGGCCACCACGGCGAGCGACGGCGCCTTCTCGTTCCACGGCCTCCCAGCGGGCGCGGTGAAGCTCGTGTTCAGCAAGACCGGCTACGCGGGCGCGGCCCTCGACGCGACCATCCAGCGCGGCAAGACCGCCGACGCGGGCACCACCACGCTCACCGGCCTCGCGGGCACCTCCAGCATCCACGGCAAGGCGGTCGACAGCAGCGGCGCGGGCGTCCCCGGCGTGGGCGTCCTCGCCACCGGCCCGGCCACCGCGTTCGTCCTCACTGGCTCGGACGGCACGTTCTCGCTCGATCAGCTCACCGCGGGCACCTACCGCGTGGCCATCGGCGGGCCCGACGTGGCGCCGCACGAGACCGACGCCAACGTCACGGTCACCGCCGGCAACACCAGCACCATGACCAACACGCAGGTCACGCCCGTGGGCGCGATCGCGGGCACCGTCGACACCGCTGGCCTCGCCCAGCGCCTCCCGGTGGTCGCCCTCCTGCGCCAGGGCACCGACGCGCTCGACCTCTCCGCGCTGGTCACGCCCGGCGGCGCCTTCACCCTGCGCGACGTGCCCGCGGGCAGCGGCTACAGCGTGCGCCTCTCCGGCGCCGGCGCGCTCAGCGACCCCGTCGACGCCCCTGACGTGGTCCGCGGCCAGACCTCGGTCATCGCCGACACCTTCACGCTCCCCGCCACCAGCCAGGCGTCCGTGGACCTGCACGGCGAGATCACCCTCGTCGGCGGCGAGTCGCCCGACTTCTTCCCCGCCATCTCCAAGGGCGGCGCGCTGGTCACCATCGGCGACCCGTCCGCCGAGCAGACCTTCACGCACACCGCGCAGGACGGCACCTGGTCCGCCACGGTGGCGAGCGGCGGCCCGCCCGTCTCCATCGACGACGAGCTCTACCACGCGGCCATGCCCCCCGTGCTCGCGCTCCCCGGCACCAACGGCCTCGTCGTCGACGGCGCCACCGCCCCGCTCTCCAGCCCGCTCGAGGTGCAGGCCGGCAACCAGTTCCTCGACTCCTCGCGCATCGGCGGCATGTGCCCCGCGCGCCGCTCGCCCTTCGCTGAGGACGGCTTCGACACCGGCTGGGAGCACGACGCGCTCTACCTCGCCGACTACGAGTGCCCCGCCACGCTGCTCCCCGGCGGCTCGAACTGCCAGGGCGAGTGCTGCAACGGCTGCTGCGTCGGCCTCGGCTGCGTCCAGGGCAGCGCCCGCCCGGTCAGAAGCGGCTTCTGCCTCTCCGACCAGGGCAACCAGGCGCTCAGCGGGCCCCGGCGCACCAACCCCGCGCACGCGCGCCGCACCGAGATCGGCCCCGGCGGCGTCGGCATCGAGAGCCTCTCCTGCGCGGGCAAGCTCGTCATCGTCACGCCCGACGGCCGCCACGGCGTCGTGCCCGACTGGCCGATCCTCGAGGGCAGCTATCAGGAGGGCCCGCAGCACACGGTGCTCTACTTCACGGGCGCCGATCCGCAGGGCCGCTTCCCGGGCACGCTGCGCCTCGCCGTGCTCCCTGACGCGCCCCCGGGCGCCGCCGTCGACCCCATCGTCTTCACGCTCGGCCACGCCGCCCTCACCGCCGGCAACTTCGGCTTCACGCAGGAGGGAAACAAGGTCGCCTACCTCGCGAACCTGCGCCTGGACCCGACTGGCTACAGCACCCTGGTGGACCTGATGGTGGTCGACGTCACCGCGCCCGCGAGCCCGGTCACTGTGGCCGCGGGCCTCCTCTACCGGCCCAACGTGCGCTTCCTGCCCGGCGGCGACACCATCCTCTTCTCGTCCACCGACCCCGAGGGCGGCACCACGCTCAAGGCCGCGCCCACCGCGGCCTGCACGCTCCCCGACGGCTGCGTCGTCAACCTCGGGTCCGAGTTCGGCACCGGCGTCCAGGTCTCGCGCGACAACAAGGTCCTCGGCGGCGAGATCAACAACCAGACCCTCAAGTTCTACGCCATCGACGGCTCGGGCAGCCGCACCGAGACCGTGCCGGGCTACTTCGTCAACGACTACGGCATGCTCGACAACGGCTACGTCTACGTCACCTACGACAACGAGAGCGGCAACTACCGCTGGTGGATCACGCCGATCTCGGCCGCGGCCTCCTCGTCGCCCACCATGATCCTCGACAACGGCTCGTCGTTCGGCCCTTACGGCCTCTTCGACGGAGCGCACGCGTACACCTACCTGCCGCCCGCCCCCGCCCTGAAGGCGCAGCCCCTGGGCGAGCTGGTGTCGTTCACGCTCGCCGCCAGCTCGACCTTGTTCGTCTGGCCGGTCACGCCCGAATCGAGCTCGCCCCAGCTCTACACTCCCGGCCCGGGCATCGTCGCCGGCGAGCAGAGCCCCCACGGCCGCAACTTCTACTCCTGCGATCCCGTGGCCGCGACGTGCACCAAGTTCATCAGCGATCGCAACGCCAGCGTCTACACCTACGACAGCCTGCACTTCCTCACCCTCGAGCCGCAGCAGGACGAGACCACGCAGCTCGTGGCCTCGACCTACGACGGGAGCCCGCCGCAGGTGCTGCACGCGAACCTGCCGAACCCGTACTTGCGCTTCCTCGATTCGCAGCTCGTCGTCTTGCAGGACCCGAGCTGCGAGAGCCTGTGGGTGCGACGCTTCGGCAATCCGGACCTCGCCGACAGCATCGACCTCGGCGACACCCAGGGCTGCAGCACCGACGCGAGCCCGCTCGCCGACGGGAGCTTGAGCGTTCACTT
>JAFEBC010000134.1 GCA_018266095.1 Deltaproteobacteria bacterium | reverse complement strand
CGGCTTCTCGACCACGGCGCCGCTGCTCGCCTCGACCAACGGCCTCATCCAGGCCGCGACGGTCACCAAGGACACGGTCTTCCTCTACGACCTGACCAACCCGGCGGCGCCCGTGCTCGTCGACCCGACCACGTACATCAACGAGCCCTGCGAGTTCACCTCGGCCTGCAACGACCCGACCGCGCTCTCGCCGGTCATCGCCATCCAGCCCGCCGGCGCCACGGCCGGTGACGCGACCTCGGTCTTCCGCACGCGCCCGCTCAAGGACAACACGAACTACGCCTTCGTCATCTCCGACAAGGTGCTCGACAAGACGGGCAAGGGCCTGGGCAAGGCCAGCATCGGCGGCATCCTGCTCTTCAACAACCCGCTGGTGGTGAACGGCACCTCGCAGCTCCAGGGCGTCGATTCGGCCACGGCCACCGCGCTTGAGATCATGCGGCAGGCGCTCATCCCGGTGAAGGCCAAGGTGCTCGCGGACAAGGGCATCTCCAGCGATCACATCGCGATGGCGTACACGTTCAAGACGCAGACCATCACCTCCACCGCCGTGCAGCTCGCGGCGCTCCCGTACACCACGCCGGCCACCACGGCGCTGACGGGCGCGATCACCACCTCGACCCCGGCGCAGGCGTTCGCCAAGTTCGGCGTCGATCCGGACCTCGTGCCCTCCAGCCACATCTCGGAGATCATCGAGACCACCATCACCACCTTCGACCTGCTCGATCCGGCCACGGGCGCGTTCCGCGCGGACGCGACGCCGGCGGCGATCACCATCCCGGTGCTGATCGCGGTGCCCAAGCTCACGGCCGCCCCGCCGCTCGTCGCGCCGGTGATGGTCTTCCGGCACGGCCTGGGCGGCGGCCGCGCGGACATGCTGACGGTGGCCGACACCTTCAACAGCAAGGGCATGCTGGTCATCGCCATCGACGCGGCCAAGCACGGCGACCGCACGCTCTGCGCCAAGGGAGACAAGACCACCTGCGCGGGCGCGGCGGTCTGCACCTCGCAGCTCCCGGCCGGCGCGCAGGGCGACGCGAATCCCCCGGGCGTGTGTCCGGCGGTGGCCAACTCCAACGGGTTCAACAACGGCCCGGTGAGCCCGAGCTGCGCCACCAACGCCAACTGCAACTGGACGGGCGCGTACGGCGTGCCGCTCGCGTCGTCGAACTTCCTCATCTCGGCGAACTTCTTCCGCTCGCGCGACACGCTCCGCCAGGACATCATCGACCAGTCGCAGCTCATCCGCGCCATCGCGGTGGCCGCGCCGGATCCGCTGCACCCGGCGCCGTTCGGCCACACCGTGTTCGATCACCTGCTCGGCCAGGGCATCGTGATCAACGCGGCGCAGGTCTTCTTCTCGGGCCAGTCGCTGGGCGCCATCCAGGGCACGGTCGACGTGGCCTCGAACCCGCGCATCTCCAAGGCGGTGCTGAACGTGGGCGGCGGCACGGTGGTGGACATCTTCACCAACTCGCCGGCCTTCAAGTCGGGCGTGCTGACCCTGCTGCAGAGCCTGGGCATCTCGCCGGGCACGTCGGCGTACCTCCAGTTCCTGGCGGTGGCCAAGCTCATCCTCGACCCGGCCGATCCGGTGAACTTCGCCGGACACATCACGGGGAACAACCTGCCGAACCTCCTGCCTCCGCTCGGCGGCAACACCAACGGCTCGGTCCCGCAGTCGCCCAAGAAGCTGCTGCAGCAGGTGGCGTTCTGCGACCAGGTCGTGCCCAACCCGTTCAGCTTCGTCTGGTCGTCGACCGCGGGCACCTCGCCGCAGCTCGTCGCGCCCACGTTCGGCGGGCCGGGCAACTTCCAGCTCTTCTACACGGGCACGTCGGCCCCCACGGCGCAGAACCTCGCGTCGTGCCCGGCGCCGGGCGGCCTGCCCATCCCCTCGGGCGCGGTCCAGCACGCCTTCATCACCAACTGGACCGACTCCTTCCAGACCGGCAAGGCGCAGACCGACGCGGCGAACTTCGTCGTCTCGGACACGCTGCCCAACTCCCTCGTTGTCCTTCCTTAAGGCGAGACCAACATGCGTACCTTCAAGATCGCACTCCCACTCTCGCTGGCCCTGACCGCGTCGCTCGCGGCGCACGCCGGCGGCTACGCCATCCCCGCCGAGAACGCGCGTGAGATCGGCCTCTCGCAGGCCACCGTCGCGGCGCAGACGGGACCCGAGGCCGTGTACCAGAACTCGTCGGCGCTCGCGGGCCAGGAGGGCCTCGCGGTCTCGGCCAGCCTGGAGATGCTCTACAACATCACCACCTGGACCGGCACGGACACGTTCCCGGGCTCGGCCACGCTGAAGCCGAAGGCGAACTTCCCGCCGCAGATCGCGGTCAGCTACGGCAACAAGCTGCCCAACGGGATGCCGTTCGGCGTGGGCGCGGGCCTCTTGATCCCGGGCGGCGGCTCGCTGCTCTGGCCGACCAACTGGGTGGGCAGCCAGCGCATCCAGGACGTGACCCAGCGCGTGTACCTGCTCCAGGCGGGCGGTGCGCTCGAGCCCATCGACGGCGTGAAGATCGGCGCGACCATCCTCTACTACCGCGCGCAGGAGACTCTCTCGCAGAACCTGAACTACCTCGACCACCTGGGCCTGGCGAAGCTGGGCCTCGCGGGCGGCGCGGTGAGCTTCGGCGTGTCGGGCGAGTTCCACATCCCCACCATCCCCCTCGTGATCGGCGTCGACTACCGGCACAAGGGCGACATGACGCTCACGGGCGACGCGCACTTCGAGCAGGTGCCGCCGAACCTCGCGTCGGCGCTGCAAGACCAGGGCGTGACCGAGCGCGTGACTGCGCCGAATGAGCTCTTCATCGGCGCCTCGTACAAGGTGCAGCCCGACATCACGGTCATGGGCAGCTACAGCCTGGAGCGCTGGATCGTCTACCAGAGCGACACGTTCGTGGGCGACAAGGGCTTCACCGTCTCGGTGCCGCGCAACTACAAGAACGCGTACGTGTTCCGCATCGGCGCCGAGTGGACGCACACGCCGTTCCTCCCCGCGCTGACCTTGCGCCTGGGCGCGCTGCGCAGCGTGTCGCCGCAGCCGACCGACACGGTCTCGCCGTCGCTCACCGACGGCAACTCGACCGCCATCTCGGTGGGCGCGGGCTACGACCTGACCAAGAACCTGCGGCTGGACGTCGGGTACCAGTTCGCGTTCTTCGACACGGTCACGGCGTCGGGCATCGAGGCCTTCCCGGGCTCGTACGACACGCACGTGCACATCGTCAGCGGCGGCATCACCTGGCGCTCGGGGCTGTAAGAGTCGAGCACAAGTGAGGCAGCAGGCCGGAGGGCGCTCGCGAGGGCGCCCTTCGGTGCTTCGGGGTCCCCGAAACAGAAAAATCTCACAGGAAGGAAAAAAGGAAGGGTCAGGATTGGGTGTCCTCATTGCAACTCGAGCCAGGAGCCCCCAGCCCTTCCTTCTTTCCTTCCTGTGAAGCAGTTGCTCTTGCAGTTCCTCGAAATGATCACCCGCTCTCGATCGTTGAGTTCTGATCACATCTGTGCGAGGCCACTGTCCTCGTTTTCGCACGTCTCCAAATGCTGAGGAGTTTCAATGCGTACGCCATCCCTGCTCGCCACGCTGTCCGCGCTGGCCCTCGTCCCCGCGCTCGCCCAGGCCGCGCCGGCCAAGGCCGCCCTCAAGGCCCCCAAGACCACCACCAAGGCGCCAGGCAAGGAGTTGGCCAAGGACGGCGCCAAGGCCGCCCAATTGCCCGCGCCGGTGAAGGTGACCGCGGTCGAGGGCATCACCGAGTACAAGCTCGGCAACGGGCTGCGCGTGCTGCTCTACCCCGACGCGTCCAAGCCGCAGATGACCGTGAACATCACGTACCTGGTCGGCTCCAAGCAGGAGAGCTACGGCGAGACGGGCATGGCGCACCTGCTCGAGCACTTGCTCTTCAAGGGCACCGACGCGCACCCGGACGTGCCCAAGGTGTTGAACGGCCTCGGCGCGCGCTTCAACGGGTCGACCTGGTTCGATCGCACCAACTACTACGTCGGCTTCCCCGCCTCGGACGCGAACCTCTCGATCGCGCTCGACCTCGAGGCGGACCGGATGGTGAACAGCCACATCTGGAAGAAGGACCTCTGGGACGAGAAGGAGCAGAAGGGCGAGATGACCGTCGTCCGCAACGAGATGGAGGCGGGCGAGAACGACCCGTCCGGCGTGCTCACGGACCGCGTGGCCTCGGTGGCGTTCGACTGGCACAACTACGGCAAGTCGACCATCGGCGCGCGCAGCGACGTGGAGAACGTCAACACCGACCACCTCAAGGACTTCTATCGGAAGTTCTATCAGCCCGACAACGCGGTGCTGCTCGTGGCCGGCAAGATCGACGAGGCCAAGGTGCTGGCCGAGGTGAACGAGAAGTTCGGGCGCATTCCGCGGCCGACGCGCGTGCTCGAGAAGCTGTGGACGGTCGAGCCGACGCAGGACGGCGAGCGCAGCGTGACCGTGCGCCGCGTGGGCGGGACGCCGGTGCTGGTGGCGGGCTACCACGTGCCGCAGACGGCCAACCAGGACGCGAGCGCGGTCTCGCTCATCCAGGGCATCCTCACCGAGGAGCCGTCGGGCCGTCTGTACAAGGCGCTGGTCGAGACCAAGCTGGCCACGCACGCGGAGGGCTTCGCGGTGTCGACGCTCGATCCCACGTTCGAGATGTTCTCGATCGAGCTGCCCAAGGACGGCAACGTCGCGGAGGCGAAGCGCATCGCGCTGGAGACGATCGAGGGCTTCAAGGCGAAGCCCATCACCAATGAGGAGCTCGAGCGCGCGAAGGCGCGGGCCTCGAAGCTGTCGGACCTCGTGCTGCAGCGCACGGACATCCTCGCCATCCAGCTCTCGGAGGCGATCGCGGCGGGCGACTGGCGCGTGTGGTTCCTGAAGCGCGACCAGACCGAGAAGCTGACGCTCGCGCAGGTGCAGGCGGCGGCCGAGCGCTACTTCAAGCAGTCGAACCGCACGCTCGGCGAGTACGTGCCCACCGAGAAGCCGGACCGCTCGGAGATGCCGGCGGCGATGGACCTCGCGGCGGAGCTCAAGGACT
>JAFEBC010000133.1 GCA_018266095.1 Deltaproteobacteria bacterium | reverse complement strand
GGCGAGCCCCTGGAGTCGCCGCCGCCCTCGAAGACGAGCGTGCCGGCGCCGCCCGCGTTCGTGGAGGAGTGGGTCAAGACGATGCGCGAGAAGGACGCGCCCGGCAAGCGCACGCTGCGCATGTACATGCTCGACAACGAGCCGGCGCTGTGGAACTCGACCCACCGCGACGTGCACCCGCAGCCGGTGACGTTCGACGAGATCTGGCAGCGCACGCAGGACTATGCCCGCGCGGTGCGCAGCGCGGACCCGCAAGCGCGCATCGCCGGGTTCTCGTCGTGGGGCTGGACGAGCCTCTTCGACTCCGCCACCGAGGCGTCCACGCCGAACGGGCCGGGGCGCGTGGTCCGCTCGGATCGCGCCTCACACGGCGGGACCGCGCTCTTCCCTTGGTGGCTCTCCAAGCTGCGCGAGCTCGAGCGCACCACGGGCGAGCGGCTGGTCGACGCCGTCGACGTCCACTTCTATCCGCAGGGCGCGGGCATCGGCCTGGGGCTGACCGGCGACACCGACCTCGACACCTCGATGCGCCGCATCCGCTCGGTGCGCGGGCTCTGGGACCCGACCTACGTCGACGAGTCCTGGATCGGCGAGGCGCAGCGCCTCGTGCCTCGCCTGCGCGACTGGATCGACGACGGCGAGCCCGGCCTCGGCATCGTCATCGGTGAATGGAACTTCGGCGCCGAGACGCACATCAGCGGCGGCCTCGCTGCCGCGGAGGCCCTCGGGCGCTTCGGCCTCTTGGGCGTGGAGGGCGCGTTCCACTTCCCCACGCCGGTCGAGAACGGGTTCGTCTACTGGGCGTTCCGCGCCTTCCGCAACTACGACGGCAAGGGCGGCCGCTTCGGCGATCAGGTCGTCACCGTCAACGGCGGCGAGCGCAACGACTCCTCCGTGTTCGCCTCGCGCACGCCGGAGGGCAAGATCGTGCTGGTGGCGCTGAACCACGACCCGCGGCGCCCCTTGCAGTTGAGCGTCGACGCGCGCTCGTGCGGGGTCTCGGGCTCCCCCGCGGTGTGGTCGCTCGCCGACTCCAAGGGGCTGCCGGCGGCTCCCGAGGACGTGAAGCGCGACTGGCTCGAGCTCGCGCCGTGGACCGTGAACGTGGTCGAGTACGCGCCTGCCGCCAAGAAGGTGGGGCCATGATCGAGCGCGTGCGCGTGGGCCGCGTGTGGATCGACAAGCTCACGCGCCCGGAGGCGCTGGAGCGCGTCGCCGACCTGGTGCGGGCGGGGCGCGGCGGCACGGTGGTGACGCCCAACATCGATCACCTCGTCAACGTCGAGCACGACGCGCGGCTCCTGGCGGCCTACGCGAAGGCCGATCTCTCGCTGGTCGACAGCCAGCTCGTCCTCTGGGCGACGCACCTCTTGGGCACGCCGCTGCCCGAGCGCCTGTCGGGCTCGGATCTCGTGGAGCCGCTGATGGAGTTCGCGGCCAAGCGCGGGTTGGCGGTGTTCCTGCTGGGCGGCTCGAGAGGGGCGGCTGCGCGCTCGGCCGGACTGCTGACCGCCCGCTGGGGCGTGCGCATCGCCGGCTACGACGATCCCTTCATCCACACCGAGGGCGCCGCCGACGAGGCAGACATCGTCGAGCGCATCCGATCCACGGGCGCGCAGCTCGTCCTGGTGGCGCTCGGCTCGCCCAAGCAGGAGCTCTTCATGGAGCGCAACCGCGAACGCCTCGCGCCCGCGGTCTCCTTCGGCGTGGGCGCCTCGCTCGACTTCGTGGCCGGCACCGTGCGGCGCGCGCCCAAGTGGATGTCGCGCGTGGGCCTGGAGTGGTTCTTCCGTCTCCTGCAGGAGCCGCGCAGGCTCGCGCACCGCTACCTCGTCAACGACCCGCAGATCGTGGGCATCCTGCTGCGCACCTGGCGCGAACCGCGCGAGCGGCGCCGCACGCAGACGGGCTCGTGAACGATGAAGCTCCTCTTCCTCACCCCGTATCTGCCGAGCCCGCCCACGTTCGGTGGCCAGCGCCGCCTGCACGGTCTGATGGGCGCGCTGGCGCGCCGGCACGACGTGTCGATCCTCTCGCTCCACAACCCGGTCGATCCCTACGACGACTGGCTGGCGCAGACGCGGGCGCAGTACGGGGACGTGACCGCGCTGGTGAACCCCCTCTTCGGGCTCAAGGGCCGCGACAAGCGCCTGGCGCAGCTCAGGTCGCTCGCGTCGACCCGGAGCTGGGACGCCATCTCGCACCGGCACGAGCCCCTGACGCAGGCCCTCCGTGAGCGGCTCGAGCGCGGGAGCTTCGACGCGCTGGTCGTCGAGTTCGCGCAGATGGCGGTGAACCTGGAGGGCGTGCGCCTGCCGCCGCGGCTCAAGCTCGTGCTCGACGAGCACAACGTCGAGTTCGACCTGCAGCGCCGCACCGCGCGCTCCGCCGAGAGCCTGGTGCGCCGCGTGTTCCAGGAGGCCAACTGGCGCAAGCTCGAGCGCGAGGAGGTGGCGGCCTGGCGGCGCTTCGACGGCGTCTCGGCGACCTCGGCGCGGGACCTCGAGCACGTGCAGGCCCACGCGCCGCGGGTGCCTCGGGCGCTGGTCCCGAACGGGGTCGACCTGCAGACCTTCGCGCCGCCAGCGCAGCCGCCCGAGGACGACACCGTGGTCTTCTTCGGCGCGCACAACTACTTCCCCAACGCCGACGGGCTCACCTTCCTCTTCGAGCAGATCTGGCCCAAGGTGCGCGCGCTCCGGCCCTCGGCGCGGCTGCGCGTGGTGGGACCCCCTCCCGACGACTCCGTGCGCCGCCTGGCGCCGCCCGGCGTGCAGATCGAGGGGTTCGTGAAGGACGTCGCGGCCGAGGTGGGGCGCGCGGCGGTGGCGATCGCGCCGCTGCGCATCGGCGGCGGCACGCGGCTCAAGGTGGTGGAGGCGATGGCCCTGGCCCGCCCGGTCGTGGCCACGCGCATCGGCGCCGAGGGCCTCGAGGTCGAGGACGGCCGCGACCTCCTGTTGGTCGACGATCCGCGGGCCTACGCCGAGGCGATCGCGCGCCTCCTGGCGAACCCTGCGGAAGCGCGGGCCCTGGGGCTGCGCGGACGCCAGCGCGCAGAGGCCGCCTACGGCTGGGACGCGTCGGCGCAGAAGTTCGAGCGCCTGCTCGAGCAGGTCGTGCGCGCGTGAGGTTCGCCCTCGGAGGGCGCCGCCGCTGCTAGCGCCGCGTGGCCTCGGCCAGCGCGACGAGCTCGGACACCTTGCGCACCAGCGCGAACCGCTCGCCCGGCATCTCCACCCCGAGCGCGTCCTCGATCGTCACCACGATCTGCAGCCGCAGGAGCGAGGTCCATCCAGGCAGGTGCTCGAGCAGGACCTCGCCGCCGGGCGCCTCCGGGAGCCGCAGGGTCTCGATCAGCACGCGGCGCACGATCTCGGCGGGCTGCTCGTCCTCGCCCTCCGCCTGCTTCGCGCGCACGACCCGGGCCGGCACGCCAGCCACAGTCGCGCCCGGCGGCACCACGCCCGACACCACGCTGCCCGCCAGCACGCGCGCGCCGTCACCCACCTCGGCGCCGCGCAGGATGGTCACGCGCGGCTCGATCACCACGTCTCGCCCGATGCGCACGGGCGTCGCGAGGCCAGTGTCCTCGTGCTCGCCCACGCGGTGGAAGTCGGTGTCCATCACCACGCAGTACGCGCCCAGCCGCGTCCGGTCGCCGATGCTGATCTCTCGCTCGGCGTGGATGGCCGCGCCGAAGTCGATGCACACGCCGTCGCCGATGTCGATGCGCCCGCCCGCCGCGCAGATGAGGTGTGACAGCACCGGCGTCGCCGCGAAGCGGAACCCGCGCCCGATGCGGATCGGCCCTTGCCCGCGGACCACCGGAGCGCCGCGCACGCGCGCGTCCTCGCCCACCAGCGCCGCCGCCCGCAGCGCCTCGCTCACGGCCGCAGCTCCAGCCGCACGAACTCCGAGAGCGCGTAGGGCCTGGTCGCGTCCCAGCCGAACTCGTTCTCCCGCTCCTCCGCGAAGCCGCTGCGCTTGAAGAACTCGACGCACGGCAGGTTCTTCGCGGTCGGCTTGAGCCTCGCCTCCACGCGCGCGCAGCCCGCCGCGCGCGCCCGCTCGACCGCCACGTGCAGCAGCGTCTCCTCGACCTTGCGCCCCATCACGCGACAGGAGAGCACGTAGTCGGCGATGTGCATCTTTCCGCCGTCCTTCTCCAGCCCGAGGATGCCCGTCAGGCCCGCGTCGCCGAAGCGGTCGCGCACGCTGAAGGCGTACACCTCGCGCCCGTCCTGCCGCGCCCAGCCCTCGAGCTCGGCCTCGGTCAGGCGCCGCGTGGTGAGGTTGAGCTGGTTCGTCTTGTTGAGGAGCTGCGTCACCCGCACGAGGTTGTGCGCCTGCAGCCGCTCGACCTGCACGCGCAGCTCCAGGGACTTGAGCCACTCGTCGATCGAGCCGACCTGCGCCCGCGCCGCCTCGCGCTGCGCCTCCTCCTCATAGAGCTCCCCGCGCCGCAGGTCCTCCGCCGACATGGCGGGCGCGTCGAAGCAGCGCAGCGCCGCGAACGCCCGCGGATAGGCGACCTTGTCCTCCGGCCACTCCGGCACGAGCACCTCGGGCAGCGCCTCGCGCACGCGGGCCCGCTCCACCGGGTTGTCGTCGATGAACACCACCGACTGCAGCCCCAGCTTGAGCTGCTGCACCAGCTCGAGGATGTTCGCCGCCTTGTCCTTCCAGTTGATGCGGTGCGCGCTGAAGTCCTCCTCGCGCAGCACCATCGACGGGTGCTTGCGGATGGCCTCGAGCGCCACGCTCTCGGTGTTCTTGCTGACGATGGCGAGCAGCACGCCGCGCCGCTTGAGCGCCTTCACCGCCCGCTGGAAGTCGACCAGCGCCTCGCCGACCGGGTCGTGCCCGCCCAGGCGCAGGTTCTCCCAGCCCTGATCGCCGACGATGCCGCCCCAGAGCGTGTCGTCGAGGTCGAGCACCAAGAGCTTCTTGGCGCCGCCCTCGAGGCCCGCCACGCCCGCGCGCAGGTCGAGCGCCGCTTCGAGCAGGACGTCGGGGTGGAACGGCGTCTTGCCCTCGTACCAGAGCTTGAGCGAGGAGCCTCCCCGCGGCCCCGCCTCCATCCAGCGCTGCGCGTTGAGCACGTGCACGCCGCGCGCCTCGCCCAGCCGCTCCATGAGCCGGAGGTTCGCCGCCAGCAACAGCCGCGACACGCCGTTCGGACCCGCGTCGAGCATGCCCAGCCCGCGCTCCCAGGCCGGCAGCACCCACGTGCACACGAAGAGCCCGCGGAAGGTCGGCGCCGCCCGCAGCACGAGCTCGCAGAACGCGTCGACCTCGGCCAGCACCTCCGCCTGGGTGACGGCTGCGCCGTCGAGCCTGCGCTGCAGCGACGCGAGCGTCGACTCCGGGCGCGTCCAGACCAGGCCCACCTCCTCGGCGTCCCGGTGCGTGAGCAAGGTCTGCGACACCTGACCGTACGGCGCCACCTGGGCGCGGACCGCCGGCAGCGCCGCGCCGCTCATGAGCGCCGGCACCAGCGGATCGATGGTGAAGTCCGAGATGAGCAGCGCCCCGCGCCGCGCGAACGTCTGCGCCGTGAGCGGCACCAGCGGCGCCACCGGCCTCATCTGCGTGGGCGTCGTCCGCGGCGCGTCCTTGAGCAGCGCCTCGCCCGGCGCGCCCACCTTGCCCATCACGCGCGCCGGGATGCCGCCGGCGACCACGCCCTCCGGGATCTCACCCGACACCACGCTGCCCGCCGTGATCACCGAGCGGGAGCCGATCTTCGCGCCCGGCAGCACGGTCACGCGCGCCGCCAGCCACACGTCGTCACCGATCTCGATCGGCAGGGCCTCTTCCTCGGGCCCATCAGCCTGGCCCGCGTCGAGCGTGGTCAGCGTGTCGGAGATGAGCGAGTACGGGCCGATGGCCACGCGGTGTCCGAGCCGCACCGACTTGTGCGCCGACAGGAGCGTGCCGAAGTTCACCGTCACGCGGTCGCCGAGCTCGATGGTGGCCCCCGCTGCGCAGCGGAACTCCGCCGGGCTGAACGTGCAGGTGAGCAGGAGCCGCTCGCCGACGCTGATGGTGCCCTCGTTCTCGATGAGCGGCTTGCCGGCCGTGCGCGCCAGCGGCCCCACGCGCGTGAACCCGCGTAGCTGCGGCCGGCTCGTCGCGACCTCCTGGGCGTACCGGAGGTTCGACTGCAGGCGCTCCAGCATCGTCTCGTTCGGGCGCGGCTTGAGCGCCCGGATCACCTCGTCGAAGATCGACACTGTCTTGAGCTCCACATCATCCCAGGTACGCGCAGACTAGCTCGCCCCGCGCCCCGTGAACACCACGGGCACCGTCTTGAAGATGAGGTTGAAGTCCTTCGCGAGCGACCAGTGATCGATGTACTGCATGTCGAGGTACATCCAGTCCTCGAACGAGATCTGGTTGCGCCCCGACACCTGCCAGATGCACGTCAGGCCCGGACGCACGGAGAGACGGCGGCGCTGCCACGGCTCGTACTTCGCCACCTCGGACGGCACCGGCGGACGCGGGCCCACGATGGACATGTCGCCGCGCAGCACGTTGATGAGCTGCGGCAGCTCGTCGATGGAGAACTTGCGGATGAAGCGCCCGATGCGCGTCACGCGCGGGTCGTTCTTCATCTTGAACACGGGCCCGGTCTGCTCGTTGAGCTTCTCCAGGCGCGCCTTGATGGCCTCGGCGTCGACCACCATGGACCGGAACTTGAGCATGTGGAACGGCTTGCCGTAGAGCCCCACGCGCACCTGCTTGAAGAACACCGGCCCGCGCGAGGTGAGCTTGACCACCAGCGCCACGATCGACAGCGGCACGAGCAGGATCCACAGCGCCACCGCGCTCGACACGATGTCGAAGAGGCGCTTCATCGCCATCTGGCCCGGCTTGGGATCGTGCGTCTGGTAGTGCAGATAGCCGTCGCTCACGGCGCGGCGCTCGACGGGCTGCGCGCGCTCCAGGCGGAAGGTGTAGGCGGGCAGGGCGAAGGGCATGCCCAGCTTCTCGCAGACGCGGATGGCGCCCTGCATCTCGTCCGCGTTCCGGAGCGCGTTGCCGGCGATGAACACCTGCGAGACGGGCGTGGTGCGCAGGATGCCTTCGAGGTCCTTGGCCGAGCCGAGGAACGGCGCCGGCAGCGAGGGTGACTGCCGCTCGTCCGAGAAGGCCAGGTAGCCGATGAGCCGCTTCTGCCCGCGCGCGACCATGTCCTCGCCTGTGAGCCGCCCGACCGGCCCGGCGCCGAGGATGAGCACCTCATCTTGCGGGGCCTCGCGCGCCGAGAGGTGGCGAAAGACGAGCAATCTGGGCAGGAGCGCGCCAGGCCAGATGACGAGCAGCACGTGTCCCACGCGAGGGAACGTGGCCGTGGGCGGCACGAAGATGCTGGCGATTTCGAGGAAGGTGATCACCGCCATGACCAGCACGGTGGTGAGCGCGACGTGATCCATGGTGCCGCGGTTGGCGTCGAAGGCGTAGTAGCGGAGGGCCACCGCGGTGACGATCCAGACCGACGCGGCCGAGAGGCCGAACCAGTAGAACTCGTGCGAGAGCTCGGGCCACGAACGGCCCGACAGGTGCGCAGCCAGGAGCAGCCCTGGCCAGAGGACGATCAGATCGACGAGCAGGTTGAGCCGGCCCGCGAGTCCTGGTGTGAGGGCCCCCCCCGCCCGCCCAGACATCGGCATGGGCAGAGCATACCCTGCGATGACCACCGGACACAAGCGGGCGCGCGAACAATTGCACCGATCGGCCCATTTTTCATACGTATTTTCGTGTATTTATGCGCGGCCGACGCACACGGGAAAACCCTCGGCGCGGTGCGTCGATCGAGGCGGATTGCGGGATCGTTTCAGCCAATAAAACTCCGTCCTGACTAGAATTCTTCGGCGACCATGTGCTGGCCACGGCCGCGGCCGGAGTCGGACACGAGGCGGACTGGTGGAGCGCGGGAGAGGGTGCTAGCCCGGTCGGATGCGGTCTCAACGGCTCGGGGCAGCGCAGGTGCTGGCGGTGGCGCTCGCCGCGGCGGCGGTGGGGCAGGCGTGCGACCGCGCCAACACCATCTCGACGGCTGAGGACGCCGGGCTCGACGCGGGGGACGCGGGCGCTGACGCGGGTGATGCGGGCGACGGCGGCGCCGACGCGGGTGACGCGGGTGATGCCGGTGGCGACGCGGGCGGCGATGCAGGCGACGCGGGCGGTGATGCGGGGCCCACGTACCAGACCGCGCGCGTGATCGTGCACCTGCACTCGCCCATCTCGCACGACGCTTGCGATGGGCACGATGACTTCTCCGGCCCGCTCTCGGCGCGCGACCAGACCTGCCTGCAGCAGCTCGAGGACGCGCTCTGCGCCAGCAAGATCGACGTGGCCTTCCTCACCGATCACCCCTCGTACGTGGCCGAGCAGACGCGCGAGGACGCGCTCCTGTCTCGGGCGGGCCGCGGCGAGACCTGGGAGGACACGGACGCGGGCGAGCACCACGGGAACCGCCTGCCCTGCGGCGACGGGCGCGCGGTGCTGCTGGCCACGGGCGTCGAGGGAACGCACACGCTCCCCATCGGGCTCACGCAGAAGCTGCCGCGCTACACCGTGGACACGGCCGCGGGCGCCACCGTGCCGGATCTGCAGCAGCTCACGAGCGAGATCCACGCGGCCGGCGGCCTGTACTTCACCGCGCACTCCGAGGAGACAGACCTCCCGCTCGCGCTGCTCCAGCAGATCCAGAGCGACGGGATGGAGTGGTACAACCCGCACGGCAACTTCAAGCACCTCTACGGCGGTGACGGGAACCAGATCGGCGCGGACGGCGACTACTCGCAGATCGGCGCCACCATCGACACCCTGAAGGGCCTGGAGCCCTTCCTGTCGGGCGGTTCGGCGCAGCCGGATCTCGTGTACCTCGTGCTGCTCAACGGCGGCTTCCCGGTCGAGGGCGAGCAGAAGGTCTTCGACGTGCTCTCGCAGCGGCGCATCACGGCCGTGGTCGGGTCGGATGTGCACCAGAACGTGTCCATCGCGCCCGTGTGCAAGGGGACCGCGGCGACGCTCGCGTGTCAGGCCGCGGCCTCGGCGTACCCGAACCTGCTCACGCAATTGCTCGCGGGTGGGCAGGTGATGCTGGCCGACGGCGTGCGGCTCGATTCCTACGCGCGCATCCTGCGCTGGCTCAACAACCGCGTGCTGGTGACGGACCGCTCGGTGGCGGCGGCGGAAGAGGGTCTGCGCGTCGGGCGTGTGTGGAGCGTGTTCGCGGTGTTCGGCGAGCCGGGCGCGTTCGCGGTGTGGTCGGAGGGCGCGCAGGGACGCACTGAATTGGGCAGCGAGGTGACGCTCGCGGGTACGACGCTGCACGTGCGGCTGCCGGACGCGCCCGCGCCTGAATTGGGCGCGCAGTGGACGCCGGCGGACGCGGCCAAGGCCACGGTGCGCACGGTGCTCTGGCGCATCGACGCCTCGGGGAAGACGCAGGCCGCGCAGTGGACGGGCACGGGCACCGAGGTGACCTTCGCGCCGCAGCAGACGGGCGCGTACACCGTCGAGAGCTACATCACGCCGCACCACCTGGAGACGGCGCTGGGGAGCAAGGCCGCGCAGCTCGCGAACAATGAGTACCGGTGGGTGCTCTCGAACGCGATCTATGTAAAGTAGGGCCTGCATTTTTCCACGTCGCTCGCGGAGGTACGGATGTCCGCCGAGGCACTGACCGAGATCGTCCCCATCGAGCCGCCGGCCGCAGCGGTGTCGCAGCTCTTGGCCGCGTCGTTCCTCTTCCACAACGCGGACGCGGCCGTGCGCGAGCGGGTGGCGCAGGCGCTGACGGCGTTCGCGTATCCGAAGGGGTCGCAGATCCTGGGCGCGGGGACGCCGCACGAGGCGCTGGGCATCGTGCTGCAGGGGCGCGTGTCGATCACGCTGCCGGGCCTAAGCGGCGGGACGCAGCTCGAGACGCTCCTCCCGGGCGAGTCGTTCGCGGAGGGCAGCTCGTTTCCGGGCGGGACGTTCCCCTTCGAGGCCACCGCGCTCGACGACACGCAGATCCTCTGGCTCGCCGCCTCCGACGCGGAGACGCTCTCGCAGCGCCTGCCGCCGTTCGGCCAGGCCGTGGGCGTGCGGCTCTCGGCGATGATCGAGAAGCTGAGCCACGGCGCGCCGGTGGCCACGCCCTCGCTCGCGCCGGGTGAGGTGCCGCTGGCGCCGATGCCCAACGCGTTCGATCCGCGCGCGCCGGGAGCGGGCGGGCCGGCGATCCCCTTCGTGGAGCTGCGCGAGTACGACCTGCAGCCGTCGGTGCTGAACCTGGTGCCGTATCGGCTGGTGCGCCAGCATCGCGTGCTGCCGCTGCTCCTGCGCGAGCGCCGGCTGACGGTGGGCATGGTGTCGCCGCGTGATGTCGCCGCGCTGGCCGATCTGCGGCGGGCGGTGCAGGGCGTGGATCTCGACGTGGTGGCCATCGGCGTCGATGACTTCAATTCCGCCGTGGTGCGCCTGCGCCTCGACGAGCCGCGCGGGGCCGCGCAGCCCGGCAAGCAGCGCCCGATGAACGCGCCCGCGACCAATCCGGATGCGATCCAGTGGGAGCAGGCGCAGGACGATCGCGAGACGGGCCCGGCGCGCGCGTCGGGCGACGAGGTGGTCCGCTTCGTCAACAAGATGGTGGCCGTGGCGCTCGACCGCGAGGCCTCGGACGTGCACATCGAGCCGCTCGGACCCAGCGTGCGCGTGCGCTTCCGCATCCAGGGCACGCTCTCGGACTGGACCGAGCCGGTGCCGCCGGGCTGCACCTCGCGGGCGGTGGCGGCGCGCATCAAGATCCTGGCGGGCATGGACATCGCCGAGAAGCGGCTCCCGCAGGACGGGCGCATCGGGTTCTCGACGGGCAAGCGCGAGATCGACCTGCGCGTGTCCACGATCCCGGCCTCGCGCGGCGAGAAGGTGGCGCTGCGCGTGCTCGAGGGCGCAGGCTCCACGCGGCCCCTGGAGCAGATCTTCCTCGAGCCCGGCTCGCTCGGCGCCGTGCGGCGCGCGCTCAATCGTCCGTACGGCGGCATCCTCGTCGGCGGCCCGACCGGCTCGGGCAAGACCTCGACGCTCTACTCGATGCTGCACGAGCGCCGGCAGTCGCGGCCCGACACGCAGGTGCTGATGGTGGAGGACCCCATCGAGTACCGCTTGCAGGGCGCGGTGCAGGTGCAGGTGAGCCAGCAGGCGGGCCTGGGCTTCTCGCAGATTTTGCGCGCGGCGATGCGGCAGGACCCGGACGTGATCGTGGTGGGCGAGATGCGCGACGCGGACACGGCGCACCTCGCGCTGGAGGCGGCGATGACGGGCCACCTCTTGCTCTCGAGCTTGCACGCGAGCGACACGCGGACCGTGCTGCAGCGCCTGGAGACCTTGGGCTGCGCGCGGCCCGTGCTGGCGCAGGCGCTCTCGCTCATCATCGTGCAGCGGCTCGTGCGCCGCCTGTGCAACTCGTGCAAGGTGGTCGAGCCGCCGCCGCCTGCGCTCTTGGAGACGCTGGTGCTGCGCGGGCTCGTCGATCGCAACGGCTCGACGGACCTGCCGCGCGCGGGCGGTTGCGATGCGTGCAACGGCACGGGCAAGGCGGGCCGCACGGTGGTGCTGGAGGCGCTGCAGATCACGGACGCGGTGCGCACCGCGCTGGCCGCGGGCAAGCCGCTGGAGGAGATCGAGCGCCTGGCCTACGCGGAGAACGCGCTCATGCCCTTCGCGAGCTACGGCACGTACCTCTTGCAGCAGCACATCATCGGCGCGAGCGAAGCGCTGCTGACGCTGGTGGATTGAGCGCGCCCGAGTTCCCAAAACGAAAGGCCAGGACCCCACCCCTGGGCTCCCGGCCTTCCGCGGCGATCCAACCCCTTGAATCGCACCTTCCGCTCATGCGGGACGGAATGATCTCGGGTCACGCCGTCCTGCTCGATAGAACGCCACAAGCGCCATCGATATTTCAAGTCCCTGCGCGGCAGGCGCGTGACCGCGCGCACGCGATCGCAAATTGCTGAATGACGCCGCGGATCAAGGCGATCGTTCGAGCGCCGCGAGCGACCGCGCGTAGTACACGAGCAGGTCCTTGAGCTCCTCGCCGGGGAGCACGCGCACGCGATCCTCGGTGCGCTGCAGGATGCGCCGCCGCGCCAGGTGCTCGACGCCCAGCCGCGCGATGGCCTCGGCCTCGTCCTGCGCCAGCATGTCGCCCTCCATGCGCGAGAGGTCGCGGTTGCGCTCGGCGTCCTCCTCGAGCTGCGCGCGCACGCGCTTGTGCTCCTCGAACTCGCCGCCCATGGCCAGCGGGATGCCCTTGGCGAGGAGCTCGTTGCGCAGCGCGAGCACCTTGGACGTGAGATCCGAGCGCGTGCAGTCGCTCAGCTCCAGCATGCAGCGCGCCACCATCGCCACCGGCGTGGCCGGGATGCACTGCGCGATGTGCTTCATCAGCTCGCCCGCGAGGTCCTTGGCGGCGTTGCGGCGGGCCTCGTCGTCGAGCTTGGCGAGGTCCACGTTGCGCTGCTGCGCGAGCTCCTTCCAGTGCACCGGCCGCCCGAACGCGACCGCGACGTAGCCGTGCCGCTGCAGGCGTCCCGTGGCCGCGCGCGCGACGTTGACGAGGGCGCCCCAGGGGATTCGATAGAGGAGCTTCGCGCCGTTGAGGAGCTTCTCGGCGGGCGTCGGCGGGTGCTCCTTGCCGCGCTTCTCCGCGAGCAAGGAGCCGTCCTCGAGCACGCGATCGTAGTTGATGCCCACCGGCACGAAGTACAGCTCGCGGCCGAAGTCGGGCTCTGTCGTGAGCTGCAGGATGGCGTCGAGCAGGCCGGCCTTCGGCGAGCGCAGGGCGCCGTCGCGGGTGAGGCCGCCCTCGGGGAAGATGCCCTGCGTGACGCCGCGCCTCGTGATGAGCTGCAGATAGCGGCGCAGGACCGTGTGGTAGAGCGGGTCGGGGAAGCCGCGGCGCACGAAGAAGCCGCCGAAGGCCTTGAAGAGCGAGTCGAGCGGCCACACGCGCGCCCATTCGCCGACGGCGTAGCTCACGGCCACCTGACGCGCGAGCGCCCAGCCCACGACCACGTAGTCGAAGTTGCTGCGGTGGTTGATGACGAACACGGCCGTCGCGTCGGCGGGCAGTTCCTTGCGCACGCGCTCGCGCGAAGCGGCGTCGATGACGGGGCGGTACACGGCGCGGATGGCGGCCGCGGCGAGCGTCATGCCGAACTGGTAGTAGGCCGCGAGCGAGAACGCGGGGACGATCTCGTCGATGTAGCTCTCGACGGCGCGGCGGATCTCCTCGGGCCTGCACGGCGCGGCGGGCGGGCCGCCCTTGAGCGTGGACGGGAGCGTGCCCTGGGCCGCGCCGAGCATCGCGCGCTGGATGACGAGGTCGTTCAGCAGCTCTTCCTTGACGAGCAGACGCCCGCCGAACTTGAAGAGATCCACGCGCACGCCGTGCTGCTCGGCGAAGGACTTGGCGCGCCGGTGCAGGCTCGCTTGCACCTTGCGCAGCACGAACCCGCGCGCGAGCTCGTAGGCCAACAGACCGCCGACGATGAGGAGCGCGAGTTCCCAGAGGGGCACGGCGTGAGAGTAGCGGAAATCGCGGACGCACGTGGCAAATCGCGCGCGCCCGGCCCGTGGTATCTCTCGCGCGTGCTCCTGACGGCGCTCCAGGCCGCGGGCCATGCCGTCCTCCGGGCGCAGGGCTTCCGCGAGCGGCTCATCCTCTCCAACGGCAGGCGTGTGCTCGCCTACGACCGCGCGGGCCGCGGCGACGGGCCGCCGATGCTGCTGGTGCACGGGCTGGGCGGGTCGGCCACCTCGTGGATCGCGCTTGCGCGCAAGCTGCTCCCGCTCACGCGCCGCGTGCGCCTGTTGGACCTGCCGGGGCACGGCCGCGCGACGCTCGCGGTCGGCGAGGCGCCAGTCGTGGGAACCGAGCTCTTGCAGGCCGTGGGCGCGGCCCTGAGCGAGCTGGGCGAGCCCTCG
>JAFEBC010000132.1 GCA_018266095.1 Deltaproteobacteria bacterium | reverse complement strand
GGCTACGCGGAGGCGCGCGCGCAGGTGAAGCGGCGCCTGGGCGAGGGCCACCCGGGCGCACGCAACCGCCTCCTCTACTTCAAGCAGCGCGAGGAGCAGGGCGGGCCGGCCGCTCCCCAGGCGGTGCTCGAGGTCATGGAGCGGTACGAGCGCGCGCTGGAGCAGGAGTTCCGCCAACAGTGGCGGACGTTGGAGCGGGCGGCGTTGCTGGAGCGCCTCACCGCGCACGGACCGGCCGCCATCGTGAGCGACGAGAACACGCGCACCCAGCTCCTCAAGCTGCGCGCGCTCGACCCGCAGGCGCGCTTCTTCCGCTGGATCGTCACCTCCGAGGAGGTCGGCGCCGAGAAGGCCACGGGCCGTCCGTTCGAGGAGGCGCTGGGCCGCATCGGCTGCGCGGCGAGCGAGTGCGTGATGGTGGGCGACAGCGTCGAGAGCGACCTGGCGCCTGCGCTGCGGCTGGGCATGCGCGCGGTGCTGACGCGCGAGTTCATCGGGCCCAAGGGGGCGGTGCCCGAGGGCGTGGCGATCATCGATCGCCTCGACGACCTGCCGCAGGTGCTGGCCCGATGAACCCCTCCGCGCGAGCCCTCGCCGACCTCTGCCGCGCCGCGGGCCGGCGCGTGCCTCAGTGGACGCAAGGCACGGGCGGCAACATCTCCGTCAAGGACGAGGACGGCGCCCTCTGGATCAAGGCCTCGGGCCTGCGGCTCGACCAGGTCGGCGCGCGCGGCGGACTGGAGGGCACCGCGTGCGTGCGGCTGGCCGCGTTCACCGCCGGCCTCGACGACGTGGGCCGCGCGCAGGACTCCGAGCAGGCGTACGCGTCGCTGCTCACGGCCTGCACCGTCCCCGGCGAGGGCCTCGGGCGCCCCTCGATGGAGACGGGCTTCCACGCGCTCCTTCCGGGCCGCTGGGTGATGCACCTGCACTCGCTGGCGGCGCTCTTGATGGTGTACGAGTCCGTCCGCGATCCCGTCCGCTTCGAGGCCTTCTGGAGCGCGGCCACCCCGCTGCGGCACAGCGTCCTGCGCGCGGTCCGGCCGGGGTGGCTCCTGATGGAGCAGGTGCGCGCGCTCCCGCCGTCCGAGGTGGTGCTGCTCGAGAACCACGGGGTCATCCTCCAGGCCGAAGACGGCGAGGGCGGCCTCGGGGCCTGGCACGCGATCGAGCGCGCCTTCTTCGCGGCCTACGGGTACACGCAGCTCCTCGCCTGGGACGGGCTGACGGCCGAGGAGCTCGCGCGGCTGATCGCTCCCGAGGCGCCGCTGCGGCTGTTCTTCCCTGACACCGCGGTCTTCCTCGATCGGCTGCGCGACGTGCTGGGGCCGGCCGGGACGCGCGGCGGCGAAGCGCTCTTCCAGCTCGCGCCGCGCGCGTTCCCCGAGCTCGCCGGCCGGGAGCGCGACGTGGGCGAGATCTGGCTCTCGCAGCTCTTGCTCCTGAGCGCGCGGCCGGAGCTGTCCGAGCTGCCGGACTCCATCGCCAGCACGGTGGCCAGCCTGCCCGTCGAGCAATTCCGCCGCGCCATCCACGGAGGAACGCCTTGAGCTCCCGCTTGCATCTGCTCGTCCCCATGTCGGGCCAGGGTGTGCGCTATCAGAAGGCCGGCTACACGCAGCCCAAGCCGCTGGTGCCGGTGTCGGGCGTGCCGATGATCGAGCGGCTCTTGGGGCAGTTCCCGGAGGCGTGGCCCGCGCACTTCGTGCTCGCCGAGAACCACCGCCAGAGCGGCCTGCCCGAGCTGCTCGGACGCCTGCGCCCCGCGGGCACCATCCAGTACGTCGCGCCGCACACGCTCGGGCCCGGCCACGCGCTCCTCACCGGGCTCGACTCCGTCCCCGACGACGCGCCCGTGCTGGTCTCCTACTGCGACTACGGCATGGTCTGGGACGCCGGGCAGTTCGAGCGCTTCGTGACCGAATCCGGCTGCGACGCGTGCCTCATCTCCTACCGCGGCTTCCACGCGCACTACCTGAGCCCGGTGAAGTACGCGTACTCGCGCATGGACGGCGAGCGGGTCGTCGAGGTGCGCGAGAAGGGCAGCTTCACCGACCGGCGCGAGGACGAATACGCGTCGGCGGGCGGCTACTACTTCCGCTCGGCGGCCCTGCTGCGCGCGGCCCTGCGGCACCAGCTCGAGTCGGGGCTGTCCTTGAACGGCGAGTTCTACACCAGCCTCACCGTGCAGGCGCTCCTGGCGCAGCGGCCCGACGCGGACGTGCGCGTGTTCGAGATCCCCGGCTTCTTCCAGTGGGGGACTCCCGAGGACCTGCAGACCTTCGAGTACTGGGAGGCCGCGTTCCGCTCGTACAACCGCACGGCCCGCGCGCGCGGCGAGGTGGCGCAGGTGCTCCTGCCGATGGCCGGGCTCGGCTCACGCTTCGCGCAGATCACGCCGCTGCCCAAGCCGCTCATCCCCGTGGCCGGTCGGGCCATGTACCGGGCGGCGCTCGACTCGCTGCCCGCCGCCGGACGCACCGTGGTGGTGGCGCTGGAGAGCTTCGCGGGCCAGCTCGCGCAGACCTTGCCCGCGGGCGCCGAGGTGGTGGCCCTTCCGGTGACGCCGCCGGGCCAGGCGCTCTCGACGGAGGCGGGCGTGTCGCGGCTCGCTCCAGAGGGCGACGTCATCGTCACCGCGTGCGATCACGGCGTCGTGCTGCCGCCGGAGCGCTGGGCCGCCTTCCAGGCCGCTCCAGGCTGCGACGCGGCCATCTTCACCCTGCGCGGCTTCCCCGGCGCCGTGCGGCGGCCGCGCTCGTACAGCTACGTGGTCCCCACCGCCGAGGCCGGACCGTTCCCGACCGTCGAGCGCGTGTCGCTCAAGCAGAACCCCAGCGCCGATCCGCGCAACGATCACGTGCTGGTGGGCACCTTCTGGTTCCGCGACAAGACCGTGCTGCAGCGCGGGATCGACGAGCTCAAGCGCCGCGACCTGCGCGTCAACGGCGAGCTCTACCTCGACGCCATCTTCGACCTGCTGCCGGCGCTGGGCCATCCGGTGCGCATGATCCCGCTCGACGGCTACATCTGCTGGGGCGAGCCCGACGCGCTCGCGGAGTCGCTCTACTGGCAGGAGATCTTCACCGGCCGGCGGATCGATCAGCGACTGCGTTACCCGGGGATGACCGCTCATGTCGGAGGCTGAAGCGCCGGTCAGAGGCAGCGAGACCGCCGCGGGGCCTGTGCCTGCGCAGGGCCTGCGAGCCTTGGTGCTCTCGCCGCTGTTCCTCTTGGGCCTCGCCGCGCGCCTCGCCTGCCTGCCGTTCTTCGGCTCGACCTACCTCACCGACCTCTTCGTCCCCTTCGTCGACAAGGCGGTGCTCAACCCGGGCCAGAACCCGTGGAGCCTGTCGCCACCGCACTTCTTCCCGTACGGCAGCGTCCTCTTCGGGCTCCTGTTCATCCCGCGCTACCTGGCGCACCTCGTCTTCGGGGCCGCCGCCCTGGGCACCGGCCCGCTCGGCCTGGCGCTGATGAAGGCGCCGCTGCTCGCGCTCGATCTCGGCTTGTTGGCGCTCCTCTCCCGCCTCGCGCCGCACCGGCCCCGCAAGCTCCTGGCGTTCTACTGGCTCAACCCTGTCCTCTTCTTCATCACCTACCTGCACGGGCAGCTCGACCTCGCCGCCATCGCCTTCCTCTTCGGCGCGCTCTGGCTCCTGAGCCAGGGCCGCACCGGCGCGTCGGCGCTGGCGATGGCCGCGGCGACGCTGAGCAAGTTCCAGGTCGTGCTGGTGGTGCCGCTGCTCCTGGCCTTCCTCTGGAACCGCCACTTCGCGCGCGAGGCCCTGCGACGCATCGGCGTGTGGACGGCGGTCTGGCTGGGCGGCACCGCGCTGGGCTTCCTGCCGGTGCTGCTCGGCGGCCGGCTCCTCTACGTGACCACGGGTTCGCCCGAGGCCTTCCGGCTCTTCGCGGCCCACCTCGATCTCGGCCAGGGCCGCGTGCTCTACCTCGGCGCGGGCGTGGTGATGCTGGTCCTCGTGCGCCTGTGCCTCTCGACGCGGATCTCGCCCTCGGGGCTGCTCTACGGAGCCGGTGTCCTGCTCGGCGTGCTCCTGTCCGTCACCGACGCCGCGCCGGGCTGGTTCTTCTGGGTCTTTCCCTTCCTCGCGCTCTACTTCGCCACGCAGGATCTCTCGCTGCCCTTCCTGCATTGGGTGCTGGCCGGGCTCTACCTCACGTTCTATGTGGCGCTGCCCGCGTTCCCCGGCCTGCCCCAGACGATCACCTCGCTGGTGTTCACCGCCATGCAGACCTGCCTCTGCGCCTGCCTCGTGACGGTGTGGATCCAGGTGCTGCAGCGCGAGATGCCCCTGCGCGGCCGCGGGCGCCCGCTCATGATCGGCCTCGCCGGCGATTCGGGCTCGGGCAAGAACACGCTCTCCAAGGCCTTCGAGGACCTCTTCAACCCGCTGCAGACGCTGGTGGTCGAGGGCGACGACTACCACCGCTGGGAGCGCGGGCACGGCAAGTGGCAGGACTACACGCACCTGCACCCGCGGGCGAACGACCTCGACGACCTGGCCAGCCACACGCTCGCCTTGCAGGCCGGGCGCGCGGTGTTCCAGTCGCAGTACGATCACGCGACCGGGCGCTTCACGGCGCCGCGCGAGATGCGCCCCGCGCGCACCGTCGTGGTCCAGGGCCTGCACGCGCTCTACCTGCGCGGCATGCGCGAGCGCCTCGACCTCAAGGTCTTCCTGCACCCGGACGAGTCCGTTCGCCTGGCGTGGAAGATCAAGCGCGACGTCGAGGGGCGCGGCTATCCGGTGGAGAAGGTGGTCGACAACTTCGTGCGCCGGCGCGAAGACGGCCAGCGCCACATCCTGCCGCAGGCCGAGCAGGCCGACTGGGTGATCGAGGTCAAGCCGCGCGTCCCCGTCAGCGAGGCCGAGGTGGTCAAGGGCGCGCCCCTCGAGCTGGTGGTGGACCACATCCTCTGGAACGACGCGCCCATCGAGCCGCTCGCCAAGGCCATCGGCGAGATCCCGGAGTGCAAGGTGAGCTGGCGCTCGGTCGAAGGACAGATGAGCCGCATCGCGTTCCGCATCGAGGGCGCGCCCTCAGCCGAGCGGGTCCGCGAGGTGGCGCAGAAGGTCTTCCCGTCGCTGCGCCACGTGACGCGCGGGCGCTCGGAGCCGGTGTGGCACGGCGGCTTCGACGGGCTCAACCAGCTCATCGCGATCGCCCTCCTCGAGAGCGACCTGGAGGTCCGCTAGATGCTCTACTTCCGACATCGCGTGAACGAGGCCGCGGGCCTCTCGGGGCTGGCGCGACCCTGGGGCGTCGAGATCGACCTGCGCTCCTCGGTCGCGGAGCCCGGCCACCTCCACCTCGCGCACGATCCGTGGAAGCGCGGTGAGTCCTTCGAGGCGTGGCTGAGCGCGTTCCGCGCGCAGGGCCTCACGGGGCCGGTCATCCTCAACACCAAGGAGGACGGCCTGGAGGAGCGGGCGCTGGCGCTCTGTGCGCAGGCGGGCGTGTCCTCGCTGCTCTTCCTCGACACCGCGCTGCCGACGCTGGTCAAGTGGGTGGGGCGCGGCGCAGGCGACAAGTTCTTCGTGCGCGTCTCCCGCGACGAGCCGGTCGAAGCGGTGCAGGCGTTCCGCGGCAAGGTGCGCTGGGCGTGGGTCGACTGCTTCGGGGGCGAGCCGATGCCGGCCTCGGTGGTGGCCTCGCTGCGGCCCGACTTCAACCTCTGCCTCGTGTCGCCGGAGCTGCAGGGGCGGCCGATCGAGGAGGTC
>JAFEBC010000131.1 GCA_018266095.1 Deltaproteobacteria bacterium | reverse complement strand
GCTCGATCGCGCAGTTCTATGTGGGCGCGCTGCCGGAGCAGGCGCTGTTCGCGCTGACGGCGGACGAGGACGACGAGACCAAGCAGAAGTCCGAGCTGTGCGAGGCCAACTTCTATGTCGGCCTGTTCTACGCGACCGCGACGCCGCCGGACGCGAAGCGCGCGCGCAGCTTCTTCGAGAAGGCGCGCACGGCGGACACCAACGACATCGAGCGCTCGCTGGCCGACGCGGAGCTGCGCCAATTGCAGCGTCCGGCCATCGAGATCGTGCAGGGCGATCCGCGGGTCGAGGCGCGCGCCCAGGCGGAGGCCGAGCGGCAGGCGCTGCGCGAGCAGCGGGCGCAGGAGAAGAAGGCGCGCGAGGCCGAGCGGATGGCGGCGAAGGTGAAGGCTGCGCAGGAGAAGGCCAAGGCGAAAGAGCCTGCCCCTTCGGAGTAATTGCTCGCCCGACCGCTCACCGCCGAGGCGCCGACGTTCGCTGGCTTGGTTGGCGTCCGAATTCCGCGCTTCAGCGTCTGTCCTACTCCTCGCTGCCGAAGTACTTGCGCCGCAGGTCCGCGATCACGCCCTCTTCGGAGAGCCGCAAGAGGATCTCGTTCACCTGCTTGCGGTACGTCGAATCTTGTTGGAGCGCGATGCCATAGTTCTGCTTCTCGAACACATGCCCGACCACATGCGCGCCGCCGCTCGTGCCCTTGAGCGCGCGGTACAAGAGCACGGGCGCGTCGTAGACCACGGCCTTCGCGTTGCCCGCCGTGAGCGCGTTGGCGGCCTCGTCGAGCGACGGGAAGCTGCGCACCTCGAGCTTGCGATCGTTCAAGTAGCGCTCGGCCGTGGAGCCCGCGACGGTGGCGACGACCTGGCCCGGCAGGTCATTGGGCCCGTTGATGCCCGTGGTCAGCGAGCGCACGGTCATGGCGCTGGTGACCGAGCCGGTGATGTACGACACGAGCAAGATGCCGGTGAGCATCCAGATGATGGCCACGAGCCGCCCGCCGACGCCCGTGGGCGCCTTGTTCTCGCAGCCGCCGGTGATGAGCACGCTGGAGGTCCACCAGAGCGACTCCCAGACGCCATGGCGATAGCTCGAGGGGAAGCTCTCGGGGTTGTTGCGATGCTCGAACCACCAGAGCACGTGCGAGGACACGAGCAGCGCCAGCGCCAGCATGCCGAGCAGCTTGGCGAAGTCCCAGGTCATCAAGTTGGTGAGCAGCGGATAGCTCGAGGTGTTGCCGCTGCCGGGGCCGACCATGATCTGCAGGCCCGATTCGTAATACGGCTGGCTGAAGTCGATGCGCTTCTCGCGCTCGCTGGTGATGCTGATGGCGGCCACGGCCACGTCGGCCTTGTTGGCGGCGAGCGCGTCGATCAATTCGGGCACGGTCTTGACCCAGGTGACCTCGTACTTCACGCCCATCTCCTGCGCCACGCGCGCCCAGAGCTCGAGCGAGAACCCGGTGTCCTTGCCGTCGGCCTTGAAGGCGAAGGGCTCGATGGGCTTGGTGATCACGCGCAGCGTGCTCGACGGCGCGGCCGAGGCGAGGGACGAGAAGCCGCACGCGATCGCGGCCAGCGCGAACAGAGACGAGCGAAGTCGGATCATGTGGGGACTCTTTCGCGTTCAGCGAGAGATGTCGACAGCCGTTCAGCGCAGATCGCGTCGCGCACTCGAGCACGCGACGCGCACGTCAGTACACGTCGACGGGCGGCATCTCCTCCGTCATGCCCGTGGGCGCCGACTCGCGCTGACCCAGCTCCAGGCGCTCGCAGTAGAGATCGACGCGCACGCGCCGCGGACCGGTGGGCGCGGGCGGCTCGTCGCTGACGCGATAGATGCCGAGGTGGTGCATCTGCAGCACGGCCATCGGCCCGCCCAGGAGCGGCTCCAGGTACGTGATGGTGCCGAAGCGCTCCTTGTCGTCGTCGTTGTTGCCGGCGATGACGAAGTCCTCGAACCACTCGCGGAAGGGATCGACCTTGTCCTCGTCCACGTGCAGGTGGATGTCGGGGAACACGAGCGTCGACTTGCGGCCCTTGTTCTCCTCGGGGAAGACGGTGCGCACCGTGACCGGGTCGACGGAGATGACGCCGCTGCAGTCGATGCCGTCGATGTTGACCTGGAAGTTCTGCGCGTAGAAGTCGCGCGCGTCGCGCTGCATCGGGTTCACGGCGTGGCCCGCGTACCGGCGCACGCCGCGGGGCAGGATGCGCAGCGTGAGGTAGCGGCGCTCGCGCGAGAGCGTGTCGAGGCCCGGCAGCACCACCTCGTGGATGCGCGCGTGGGCGAGCTCGATGATCTTGGTGCCGCCCGAGTAGTTGTCGGGCGTCTCGAGCTGGATCTTGTCGCGCACGGGGTTGCCGAACCACGCGTCGCGGATCCAGCGGAAGAGGCCCGGGTGCGCGTCGATCTGCACCAGCGTCTCGAGGTCGGCGAAGTGCAGCTCGCCCACGTGCTTCTTGGCGTAGGGCAACAGGCCGCCGGGCTCGTTGACGACCTCGGCCCATGGCTCGCCGCCGCTGTAGTGCTGGACGGCAGCGACCGAGGTGTTGG
>JAFEBC010000130.1 GCA_018266095.1 Deltaproteobacteria bacterium | reverse complement strand
GTGTGCGCGCGGACGCGAAGGGCGGGCCGACGCTGCCGCCCACGATCTCTGCCGACGAGCTGGAGCTCTTGTCGCGCTCGCTGCGGCCGGAGGGGCGCGAGGAGCTGACGCGCAACTGGGGCTCGGCGCAGGACCTGCCGCTGTCGGAGGTCGAGGCGGAGCTGGACGTGGCGCAGGCCAGGGTCGATGGGCACCTGCGGCTGCTCTACAAGAACCGCGAGGCGGCGCCTCTGGGCGAGCTCGTGTTCCGGCTGTATCCCTCGGCGAAGGGGCAGCGCTCGGGGGCGGCGCTGTCGATCGCGGACGTGCTCGTGAACGGGCAGAAAGTCCGTGCGCGCACGAATGGCTCCGTGGTGGAGATCGCGCTGCCGCAGCAGCTTCCGCCGGGGGCGACGGTCGAGCTGTCCCTGGCCTTTCACGCGAAGCTGCAGCGGATCGCGCAGGGCGATGACGATCTGATGGCCGCGTCGATGGCGGCGATGACGGGGCAGAGGCCGAAGGCGGCGAGCTACGGGACGCTGGCGGTGTCGGCGTCGGGGGCGACGCTCGTCGACTGGTATCCGCAGCTCGCGGCGCGCACGCAGGGCGCTTGGGACAAGGCCGAGCCCGGCGCGGTGGGTGATCTCGCGCACGCGGACGTGGGGAGCGCGCTGGTGTCGCTGACGGTGCCCAAGGGGCTGCGCGTGGTCGGGCCGGGCGCGGCGCTGGGGCAGCACGCGACGGGCGGCAAGGAGCAGGCGACGTTTGCGCTGATGGGGCTGCGCGGGACGATGGGGCTCGCGGTGCTGCGCGAGTCGGACGAGGCGTCGGGCGAGGCGGCCGGGGTGCGCATCCGCGCGGCGTCGCTCAACGGGCCGGAGGCGGCGCAGGCGATGCTGGCGTGCGCGAGCGAGGCGCTGGTCGAGCTCTCGCGGCGCTTCGGGCCGTATCCGTGGACGGACCTGGCGCTGGCCGAGGTGCCGCTCGTGGGCGGGGCGGGCGGCGTGGAGCTGCCGGGGCTGTCGCTCATCGCGCGCGCGGTGTCCGAGGGGCGCGATCAGGGCGGCGTGGTCGGCGGGCTGTTCGCGTTCACCTGTCATCACGAGGTGGCGCACCAGTGGTGGCAGGCGCTGGTGGGCTCGGATCCGCGCACGGCGCCGTGGGTCGACGAGGCGCTGGCGCAGTTCTCGGCGGTGCTGGTGGCGGAGGCCGCGGCGGGCTCGCAGATGGGTCGCAAGGCGGGGCAGCTCGCGCTCGAGCGGAACGTCGCGCTCAACTACCAGGGCATGCGGCTGATGGGGCTCGCCGACGCGCGCGTGGACAAGCCGACCACGCAGTACAAGTCGCCCCTGCAGTACGCGGGGCTCGTGTACGGGAAGGCGCCGTATCTGTTCGTGCGCTCAAGAGAGCTCCTGGGGGACGGCAAGCTCGACGACGTGCTGCACACGTACCGGGCGCGGTTCGCGTTCCGCGAGGCGGGGCCGGGCGATTTCGTGAAGGTGGCAGGCGAGGTCGATCCCGCGCACGCGCGGCAGGTGGAGGCGCTCGATCAGCGGTTCATCCACGAGGCGCACGGCGACGAGGACATCCCCAAGCTGGACCCGACGGAGCTCCTGGCGATGGGCGCGCTCTCGGGCATGACGGGCGCGGGCGGGCTCTCGCAGCTCCTCTCGGGCGGCGGGCTGGAGAAGCTGATGGACCAGCTCGATCCCAATCAGGGCCGGCCCGGCCCGCATGCGCACTCGCGCGGCGGCAAGGGGCGCAATCCGGGCTTGGGCGGGTTCGGCGCGGGCGGGGGAAACCTCGGCGGAGGCAATCCGGGGATGCCGTTCGGCGCGTTCCCGGGCGGCGATCCGGCTGAGCTGCGAGAGGCCCTGCGCGAGATGGAGAAGTTGATGCCGGGGCTCGAAAAGCTCATCAACGAAGAGCTCAAGAAGGCCGCGCAGCGCGGACAACAGCAGGACGACGAGGACGAGCCATGAAGGTCTTGGAATTGCCGTTGCGGGACACGCGGGCGGTGCTGGCGACGGGCGCGCCGGTGTTCATTCCCGTGAATCCGGTCGAGTACCACGGGCCGCATCTGTCCTTGCGCAACGACGCGCTGGTGTCCGGGGGCCTCGCGAAGGATCTGCACGCGCGGCTCGCGGTGACGCACCCGGAGTGGCCGTTCCTTGAGGCGAGCCCCATCGAGCTGGGCTTCGAGCCGTGTCACGGGCCCGGGTCGCGCTATGTGGCGTTCAAGGAATTGAAGCGCATCGTGCGCGAGGCGGTGCGGGCGCTCTGCGAGATCGGGTGCAAGCGCGTGGTGCTGATGACGTTCCACGGTGCGCCGCTGCACGCGTGGGCGCTGGAGGAGGGGTTGAAGGAGGCCGCGCGGCACGGGGCGCAGGGCTTCTCGCCGCTCAATCTGGTGCTGGAGCAGATGATGGGCGTGGACGCGGCGGAGTATGCGGAGGCGTTCGCGCACATCGCGGACGAGGCTGAGCGCGCTGAGATGATGGGGAACCTCGCGCACGACTTCCACGCGGGGTTCTTCGAGACCTCGATGGCGCTGCACTATGCGCCCGAGAGCGTGTCGCCCACGTATGTCGAGCTGCCGCCGTGCCCGAAGAGCGAGGTCGACGGCGCGCTCTTGAACGCGGCCAAGGCGGCGCGGGCGGTGGGCAAGGACAAGCTGGCGCAGGAGTTCGAACTCGCGGCGGTGGCGCGCGGGTGGCAGATGATGAAGCCGTTCTTGGGCTACACGGGGCGGCCGCACCGGGCGACGGCGAAGGCCGGGAGCGTGTTCGCGAAGGCGATCGTGGACAAGTACGCGAAGCGGGCAGAGGAGATCTTCGCGGGGACGAACGTGTCACCGACGCCGATCCTCGCGTGGGTCAAGACGGCCACGATGGGCGGGCGGTTCGGCGCGTCGAGCCGGCCGATGGCGGAGGCGAATTAGACCAGGCGCGCCGCGGTCCCGCGAGAACTACAGCGGGCCCAAG
>JAFEBC010000012.1 GCA_018266095.1 Deltaproteobacteria bacterium | reverse complement strand
GTGAGTGATCGGGCGGGCACCACTCCCCGATCGAGGCGTCGCGTTCAGGCGCGTTTCGACGCGCTGCTCCTAGAGCGGAGCGAGCGAGCGCGCTCTCGTCGTCTGCCAGGGCGTCTTGCAGTACCTCACCGACGAAGGCGCGGAGGGCGCGATCCAGAACCTGGGCGCGATGTGCGGCGGGTTCATGTACCTCGAGGCCATCACCAAGCACGACCTCGACGAGGTGGTCGATCGCGAGCGCACCGACACCGCCATCCACGCGCGCACGGGCGCCTGGTACAAGAAGCGTCTCAACAAGCACTTCCGCCAGGTTGGCGCGGGGCTGTGGGTGTCGCGGCGGGCCGAGGTGAGCTTTTATGAGCTCGAAGCGGCAGACTCCTGAGCTCCGCTCGTGAAGGGCTTGCTCGATCGGAGATTCACCGCAGAGACGCTGAAGCGCAGAAGTTTATTGATCTGAACCACACCCATATTCTGCGCTCTCCCGCGCTTCGGCGCCTCTGCGGTGAGTGATCGGGCGGGCACCACTCCCCGATCGAGGCGTCGCGTTCAGGCGCGTTTCGACGCGCTGCTCCTAGAGCGGAGCGAGCGAGCGCGCTATACACTCGCCGCATGCACCCCGAAGCGCAGAAGCGGCTCGTCGAGACCATCCGCACCTCGATCATCGGCGACGATCAAGTCATCGACGGCCCGTTCGGTCCGCGGCGCGTCACCTACGCCGACTACACCGCCAGCGGGCGCTCGCTCGAGTTCATCGAGGAGTTCATCCGGCACGAGGTGATGCCGCTCTACGCCAACACGCACACCGAGAGCTCGGGCACGGGCCTGCAGACCAATCGCTTCCGCGAGGACGCGCGCAAGATCATCCGCGACGCCGTGGGCGGCGGGCCCGACGACTGCGTCATCTTCTGCGGCTCGGGCGCGACGGCGGCCATCAACAAGCTCGTGGACGTGCTCGGCCTGCGCGTGCCGAGCGAGATGGAGGCGAAGCTCTCGGCCCGCGACCGGATCCCCGCGGAGCAGCGGCCGGTGGTGTTCATCGGGCCGTACGAGCATCACTCGAACGAGCTGCCGTGGCGCGAGTCGATCGTCGACGTGGTCACCATCGACGAGGACTCGGACGGGCACATCGATCTCGCGCACCTCGAGCGCGAGCTCATCCAATACAAGGGCCGCCCGCTGCGCATCGGCAGCTTCTCGGCGGCGAGCAACGTGACCGGCATCGGCTCGCAGACGTGGGCCGTGTCGACCATGCTGCACAAGCACGGCGCGCTCGCGTTCTGGGACTTCGCGGCGGCCGGGCCGTACGTGAAGATCGACATGAACCACGTGGGCGAAGGGCCCGACGGACACCTCGCGTACAAGGATGCGATCTTCCTCTCGCCGCACAAGTTCATCGGCGGGCCGGGCACGCCCGGACTGCTCATCGCCAAGCGGCACCTGTTCAAGAACCGCGTGCCCGCGGTGCCCGGCGGCGGGACCGTGCGCTACGTGAACTTCCGCGATCACCTCTACGTGTCGGACCCCGAGCACCGCGAGGAGGGCGGCACGCCCGCGATCATCGAATCGATCCGCGCGGGCCTCGTGTTCCAGCTCAAGGAGGCCGTCGGCCACGAGCTCATCCGCGAGCGCGAGACCGAGTACATCCGCCGCGCCATCACCGCGTGGAGCGCGCATCCGCGCATCGGCATCCTCGGCAACCGCGACGCGTGGCGGCTCTCGATCGTGAGCTTCGTGGTGCGACACGGCGACGGCTGGCTGCACCACAACTTCGTGGTCGCGCTGCTCAACGATCTCTTCGGCATCCAGGCGCGCGGCGGCTGTTCGTGCGCGGGCCCGTACGGACACCGGCTGCTCGGCATCGATCTCACCACCAGCAAGAGCTTCGAGAAGGAGATCGTCGCGGGCTGCGAGGGCATCAAGCCCGGCTGGGTGCGCGTGAACTTCAACTACTTCATCGGCGAGGCGCAGTTCGACTTCCTGGTGAAGGCGGTGACGCTGGTCGCCGAGCACGGGTGGAAGCTGTTGCCGCTCTACGACTTCGATCCGCTCACGGGTCTGTGGCGGCACAAGAAGGGCCGGCCGGATCCGGCGATGCGCCTCTCGGACGTGACGTACCGCTCGGGGAAACTCGAATACCGCACGCGGCGCGCGACGGAGCCGGAGTGGATCCTGCCCACGTATCTCGACGAGGCGCAGCGCGTGTTCGCCGACGCGGAGGCGAAGTTCAAGCTGGCGCCGTTCGAGGCGGAGCCGCAGGTGTCGTCGAACTTCCATCGGCTGCGCTGGTTCCCCCTGCCGAATGAGGTGCTGTGCGAGCTCAAGGGCGTGGAGCCCGCCACGCGCTGCGCGCACCCGGGGCATGTGCATGGACACCGCTGACACGCTTGGGCCCCGCGTGCGCGAGCAATGGACGCACGCTCCCGACGCGCTCTACCTGAACCACGGCGGCTGGGGCTCGTGTCCGCGTCCCGTGCTCGAGGTGCAGCGCGAGTTCCAGGCGCGGCTCGAGCGGCAGCCGGCGCAGTTCTTCCGCGACCTCGAGGGCCTGCAGGACGAAGCGCGCGCGCCGCTGGCGGAGTTCATGGGCGCCGATCCACGCGATGTCGTCTTCGTGCCCAACGCCACCACGGGCGTGTCCTGCGTGGTCCGCTCGCTGCGCTTCGCGCCCGGCGACGAGCTCCTCACCACCACGCACTCGTACAACTCCTGCCGCAACGCGCTCGCGGCCACCGAAGCGCAAGGCACGCGCGTGGTCACCGTGCCGCTGCCGTTCCCGCTCGCGTCCGAGAGCGAGCTCATCGAGCCCATCCTGGCCGCGGTCACGCCGCGCACCAGGCTGGCGATGCTGGATTGGATCACGAGCCCGACCGGCCTGGTGCTGCCGATCGCGAAGCTCGTCAGCGCGCTGAAGGAGCGCGGCGTGGAGACGCTGATCGACGGCGCGCACGCGATCGGCCAGGTGCCGATCGATCTCGACCGCGTGGGCGCGGGGTACTTCACGGGGAATTGTCACAAGTGGCTCTGCACGCCGAAGGGCAGCGCGGCGCTCTGGGTGCGGCGCGACCTGCAGGACGGGATCCACCCCTGGTACGTCGGCCACGGCGCCAACTCCACGCGCGTCGATCGCTCGCGCTTCCTGCTCGAGTTCGACCTGCCGCCCACGGACGATCCGTCCGCGTACCTGTGCATCCCCGCGGCGCTGAAGTTCCTGAGCGGCCTCTTGCCGGGCGGCATCCCTGCGCTCCAGGCGCGCAACCATGCGCTCGCGCTGCGGGCCCGGGCCCTGCTTTGCGCCGCGCTGCGGATTCCGCCTCCTGCGCCCGACGACATGATCGGCCACCTCGCCGCCGTGCCGCTGCCGGAAGGTCCCGCGGGCACGCTCGCACCGCCGCACCCGCGCTCGAACTTCGTGGACCCGCTGCAGTCGGCGCTGCTGGCGCGGCATCAGATCGAGGCGCCCGTGCTGCGCGCGGCGGGCCGGCGGATCCTGCGTGTGTCGGCGCAGGCGTACAACTCGCTCGATCAGTACGAGACGCTCGCGCGCGTGCTGCCGGGGATGCTGGCCGAGGAGCACGCGTAGGGTGCGAAGCGGCTGCCAGCTCGGGCTTGGCTTCAGCGCGTGCGTGCTGCTCGTGTGCGCGGGCACCTTGCGCTGTGGCGGCAAGAGCGTGTTCGAGGCCGACGCCGGCGTGAGCGATTCGGGCGCGGACGGCGCGACCGGCGATGCGGGCACGGATGCGGGCACGGATGCGGGAGCCGACGCGGGATCGGACGGCGGCGCGGGCGGCACGGGCGACGCGAGCTCGGATGCTGGACTGGATGCGGGCAGCGCCGACGCGGGCGACGGCGGCGTCCTCGACACCTGCGAGCCGAACCAGACGCCGATCCTCTTCCTGCACGGCAACGGCGAGAGCGCCTCGGTGTGGTCGCAGGCCGCGACCGATGGCGGGCCGTCCGTGCTCGATTCCTTGCGCAGCGCGGGCTGGAACGAATGTTCGCTGCACCCGATCACCTGGCTCACGCCGGCGCAGCAGGCCGCGCCGCAGAGCAACGTGCACACCGCCGCGCTCGCCGATCAGGTCTTCGCCGAGCTCGACTCCCTGCGCCGCCGCACCAACAGCCTCAAGGTGAACATCGTCGCGCACTCGATGGGCGTCACCGTCGCGCTGCACGCGCTCGAGGCCACCGGCCGCTCGCTCGACGTGGGCACGTTCATCGGCATCGCCGGCGGTCTGCGCGGCCTGCAGTCGTGCCTCGCGGTCGGCTACGCGAACGCCCTGTACCAGACGTGCTGGGCGCAGAGCGCGCTCGACAGCAACACCTTCGGCTTCTACCCGAGCCTCAACCCGCGCATGGAGGGCAGCGGCTTCCGCACGTACGCCGCGAAGTTTCAGACCATCGACTTCGCCACCATCAGCGCGGGCGCGCACGACGAGATCCTCTGCCCCGGCTGCGACAGCGCGCTCTTCGCCAGCGCCAGCAACGTGCGCGCCCAGCTCGACGTCGGCGCCGGCACGCCCACGGTCGTCAGCACCACGAGCGGCCTCGACGACTCGACCGGCACTGGCCACTTCCGCGCGCGCCGCGACTCGGGACCGCTCCTCGTCAAGCTGCTCACCACCACCTGCACCGGCAACGACTGCTGCACCGGCACCGGCGTCCACTGCAACTGACGCGGCGATCGCTCGACTGGCGCGGCAATCGAGCGCAGCGTCGCGCGCTTTCCATTCACTGCGCCCGCGCCTACAGTTCCCCCGGCTGCTGACTCCTCGCAGGAGCTCCGATGACCGACCCGCTCTTCTGGCATCGACTGCAGTTCGGCTTCACCGTCGCGTACCACTATCTGTTCCCGCAGCTCACCATGGGCCTCGCGCTGCTCATCGTGCTCCTGCGCGTGCGCGCGTACCGCAAGGACGACCTCGTCGCCGAGCAGTCCGCGCAGTTCTGGACGCGCATCTTCGGCATCAACTTCGCGGTCGGCGTGGTCACCGGCATCCCGATGGAGTTCCAGTTCGGCACCAACTGGGCGCGCTTCTCTCACTACGCGGGCGGCGTCATCGGCCAGTCGCTGGCGATGGAGGGCATGTTCGCCTTCTTCCTCGAGTCGAGCTTCTTGGGCCTCGTGCT
>JAFEBC010000129.1 GCA_018266095.1 Deltaproteobacteria bacterium | reverse complement strand
CAACCGAGCAGCAGTCGTGTTCCCGTCCGCCAACGCCAACGCCAACGCCAACGCCAACGCCAACGCCAACGCCAACGCCAACGCCAACGCCAACGCCAACGCCAACGCCAACCCGCATGACGCGCCGCATCCCTCGACCAACCCCCCGAATCAACGCAACATCCCGCAACATCCCCCAAATCCCTACACACCCCGTGTGCGACATGTACGTCGCCTGACCGACCCCCATTGAAAACCGTTGCCGCACTGCGGTAGATCGCGCGCCCCTGTCGAGAAACCAACCATGACCGACGCCCAGCTCGTCCTGACCATGCTCCCGACCGCCGATGCCGCGGTGGAGCTGGCGCGCGCCGTCGTGGACGAGAAGCTCGCTGCCTGCTGCAACCTCATCCCCGCGGTGCGCTCCATCTACCGCTGGCAGGACAAGCTCCAGGACGAGAACGAAGTCCTCGTGCTCATCAAGACGCGCGCCGAGCAGCTCGACCGGCTCAAGGCGCGCATCCTCGAATTGCACCCGTACGAGGTGCCCGAGGTGCTCGTCCTGCCCGTCGAGAGCGGCTACGCGGGCTACCTCGAATGGATGGCCAAGGCCCTGGCCTGAATTGATTCAGCTCTGCAATCCGATGTCGCAGTTTCAGCAATCGCAACAAGAAAGAAGAAGGGGATGCTCATGTCGTTCAAAATGAAGCGCGCGGCTCTGGCCGCCTCAGGAATTCTCGCTCTGTGCGGCACGGCGGCTCGCGCCGACTTCATCGACATGTGGGCGAACAAGACCGACAGCCCGCAGAACAAGGCGCCTCCGCGCGGGCACAGCAAGCTGCTCGTCATCCCCGTCGAGATCAACTACACAGGCCCCAACGGCGCGTACCCGGCCGTCGATCACGACAAGCTCGACGCGTTCTTCAACCCCGACTCGATCGACGTGAACAAGTTCACGTTCCCGTCGTTCCTGCGCGTGGCCTCGAACAACCGCTTCGCCGCCGAAGTCACTGTGGCGCCGACGGTCAAGTACGAGGGCTGCCCGGTGGCGCTCGCGGGCTCGGCCGACTGCGACATCTCCCGCGGCGACATCACCGCGCTCCAGTCGGGCATGGACTTCGTCCGCGACGTCTTCCGCCGCGCGCACGATGAGTACAAGGTCGACTTCAGCAAGTTCGACGGCAATGGCCTGTGGAACCAGCCGGACGGCTACGCGGACGGCGTGATGATGCTCGTCAACGTGCCAGGGGTCGGCATCGCCTTCCCCATCGCGTACCTGAACAACGGCTCGAACTTGAACGGCAGCAACGGCGGCCCCTTCGTCCTCGACGGCGTCAAGATCCCCTACGTCGCCATCGGCGGCGTGCAGTACTTCGGCGGCGCGGCGCACCTGGAGACCGTCATCGTCCACGAGTTCGGCCACGTCCTCGGCCTCGCCGACCTCTACAACGAGCACCCGTCCGTGAACGACCCGTACCCGGAGTACGAGGGCCTGCACTACTCGACGATGGGCGACTGGGGCTACGACGACTCGGCCATCATCCCTGACGCCGAGAGCCGCCGCGTCCTCGGCTGGCAGGACACGCAGGTCATCTCGGGCACGCAGACCCTCACGCTCAAGCCGGCCGCGGCGGGCGGCAAGGTCGTCAAGATGGGCATGATGGACGCGAGCGGCCGCCAGGAGTACTTCCTCGCCGAGGTCCGCGGTCCGTCGGGCGCGTTCGACAAGGGCATCGTCGACGGCGCGGGCAACCCCACCTGGGGCCTCGCCGTCTACCACGTCGACTGGGCCAAGGGTCCCCTGGCCGCCAACGGCATGTTCACCAAGCGCCTGCTGGACTGCCTCGACTGCGACGCCTGGCACCCGTTCATCCGAAACCTCGAGTCGGCCAACCACTTCGGCCTCATCTTCTCGGGCGCCACCAGCGGCCAGCGCTCGACCGGCTTCGCGGACGACCAGATCCTCTTCCAGACCTCGAGCGTGCTGGAGTCGCTCAAGAGCCCCGGCGTGCTCTCGGCCACCAACCGCTACACGGGCACCAACTGGTACGACGGCACCTTCTCGGGCATCAGCATCTCCAACGTGCAGGTGAACAGCGACCACTCGGTGACCGCGACGTTCACGGCGCCGTTCGTGGAGAACGCCTGCGCCGACGTGGTCTGCGCGCCCCTCGAGGAGTGCGTGACCAACGGCCCGACCGCTGGCTCGTGCGCGCCCATCGGCGACCTCCCGGCCGACGCGGGCCTGCCCTTCAAGCCGGCGCCGGTGGCGGACACCTCGGGCTGCAGCACCGCGCCGGGCACGACCTCGAGCGCGCTCTGGATGCTGCCGCTCATCGGCCTGCTGGGCCTCGCGGTGCGCCGCCAGCGCAAGGCGTAGCAACGGTCGCCGGCAGTCGCCGTTGATCGGCTGTTTCGGGGGAGCCGTGAGCCAAGGTGCGCCTGGTGGTGGGCCGAGCGTCGCTACGGCGCCGACGATGCCGCGGTCGTGGGAGCTTTGGTGCGCCTGGGCTCGTGTCTCGACCTGCTCGACCCACGAAACACAGAGCTGCTTCGGATCGCTCACGAAGACCTGCGCCAAGTCTTCGTCGACTTCGTTGGAACGGCGATGCCGCGCAACGCGAACACGCACAAGTTTCTGGACTGTGCCGTGTTCAATTGGCTCTACGGCAACGCGAAGCGGAGCGGTCGGCCCATTGACAGTTGCCGGGCGGCCTTCGTGCCGCTAAGAGCATCTCAGGGCCTTCCAAGACTTTGGAAGCGGAGCGGCGTCTTCGAGGGCGCGCACATTCAGCTGTGTGTTCGCGATCCCAAGAAGATTGTGGCAGTCTGGCCGATGAAGAGGGACGGAACGTTTGGCAAAGACCAAAGCGAGAAAAGCTAAGCCAGCGTCCCCTCGGCCTGTTGCCGAGCCGCCGTCTGAGTGGGTGGAAGCTCTGCGGAAGCCATCGAAGAAAGAAAAGCGGCGCCTGCTTCGCGAGATTGGGATCGTCGACGCGAATGGTGAGCTTGCCCCGCTGTACCGCAACTGGGGCGACAGAGTGACGCGCGCGCAGTAGCCGATCGCGGCCTCACTTCTTCTTGAACAGCGCCTCCAAGTCCGCCAGCGCCTTCGCGCGCGGGTCGGCCTCCTTCGGCTTCGCCGGCCCGCGGCGGTACACGAAGAACTCGCAGAGGTTGGCGGCGTCCTTGTCCCGCGGCGGCTCGGCCTGCAGCTCGCGGCAGCCGTGGCGCATCGACTCGTCGTAGGCCGCGCAGTTCCTGCAAGCATGCAAGGGCGCTCGACATTCCGGGCATTCGTCCCGGCGTCCGACCAGCGTCCCGGTGCCCAGGTCGAGCTCTTTCCCGCAGGCGTGACAGGCGGTCACTTCTCTCGGCGAAAAGTCCATGCGGCAAATCTTGCCCCACCTTGCCGCACCGGGCTACGCTAGAGGAGGGTCCCAATCCCGGGACCACGCCCTTGGTCTGCCCGCGAAGTGAACGAGCCCTGATGCGCCAGACGGTCAAGTTCGGAAAGTACCTCCTCCTCGAGCGCATCGCCGTCGGCGGCATGGCCGAGGTGTTCGTCGCCAAGGCATTCGGCGTGGAGGGCTTCGAACGACTTCTGGCCATCAAGAAGATCCTGCCCACCATGGGCGAGGACGCCGAGTTCAACACGATGTTCGTGGACGAGGCGCGCATCGCCGTGCAGCTCTCGCACGCGAACATCGTGCAGGTGCTGGACCTCGGCAAGCACGACGACTCGCTCTACATCGCCATGGAGTACATCAGCGGGCGCGACGTGCGTCAGTTGATGGAGCGCTTCCGCAAGCGCGGGCGGCCGCTGCCGGTGCCGCAGGCGTGCACGGTGGTGGGCAAGATCTGCGAGGCGCTGGACTACGCGCACAGGAAGCGCGACGCGGCGGGCCGTCCGCTCGGCATCGTGCACCGCGATGTGTCGCCGCAGAACGTGCTCGTCTCGTACGAGGGCGACGTCAAGCTCATCGACTTCGGCATCGCCAAGGCCGAGAGCCGGCTGCAGCGCACGCAAGCGGGCATCCTCAAGGGCAAGTTCAGCTACATGTCGCCCGAGCAGGTGCGCGGGCAGCCCATCGACCACCGCTCGGACGTGTTCGCTGTGGGCGTCTTGCTCTGGGAGATGCTCTGCGGCGAGAAGCTCTTCACGGGCGACTCGGACTTCGCGGTGCTGGAGAAGGTGCGCAACGGGTCGGTGCCGTCGCCGCGCACCATCGTGCCGGACCTGCCGGAGGCGCTGGAGAAGGTCGTGATGCGCGCGCTCTCGGCGGACCCGAACACGCGCTACCAGTGGGCGAGCGAGCTGCACGACGCGCTCGTGCGCTTCACGCTCATCGGCGACTACGTCTACGGCGCGCGGCAATTGTCGGAGTGGATGCGCGAGGAGTTCCACGCCGAGTTCGAGAAGGAGCAGGCGCGCCTGCGCGGCTGGCTGGGCGTCGACGACCCCGAGCTCGAGGTGACGCCGTCGGATCCCATTCGCCGCCGGCCGAGCGCGCCGGGAGCCAATGCAGGGCCGCCAGGTGGAGGCCTCGCCGTCGACGCGCCGATGGCGGCCAAGATGCCGCCCTCCGTCGGCAACACGCACTCGCAGCGCCGGCCCACGCCGCCGCAGCAGCCGACGCGCGAGACCGACCCGCTCAAGACCGAGCCCGACGACGCAGTGGTGCAGCCGCCCACGCCCACGGGCGCGCGGCACAAGCAGCCCGCGAAGAAGCTGGCCACGCCCGTGCCGGGAGAGCTGCGCGCGCCGCTGTTGCCCGAGGTGGCGCATCTGCAGAACCCGAGCGTGACGCCGCCCGAGGATCTCTCGCACGACGCGCCCACGCGCCCGATGTCGATGGACGACCTCGCGTCGGCCGAGCGGCACCTCGCGTCGCTGCAGAAGGAGCGCGCGGCCGAGGCTCAAGCGCCCGCGCCCGCGGCCAAGCTGGGCGACGACGACGAGCACACGCTCAAGGACGGCGCCGCCTTCGCCAAGAAGATGCCGCCGCCGCCCATCGCCACGCCCGCGGGAGGCAATCCGCCGCCGGTGGGCCTGGGGCCCGATGAGGCCACGCCCGCGAACTCTCCCGTGGTGGCCAAGAGCGGTCCGCTGCCGATCGGGAAGGGCACGTCGATCCCCACGCCGGGTCCGATGAGCCCCGTGTCGGGCAAGGTGCCGCCGCCCCCCGTGCCCACGCCCGCGCCGCTCCATCCGGTGCCCAAGGCCGCGCCCAAGGCGCCGCCGGTGGCGTCGGTGTCGGGCAAGGATCCCTCGCAAGCCAAGACCGATCAGGAGATGGCGGCGATCGCGAACGAGGCGACGCGGCCGATGAGCATCCCGCAGGCGTTCGACGTGTCGGACGATCCGACCGCCGCGCCGCGGGCCCAGCGCAAGCAAGGGCTCACGCGCGCGAGCCGCCAGGCCGAGCCTGCCCCCGCGCCGAAGGGGATCCCGCTCTGGGTGAAGCTCCTGGGCGCCGTGGCCGTGCTCGGCGTCTGCGTGTGGCTGGTGATCCCCGCGGGCGATGTGCCGCCGGGCCGCGTGGTGTTCTCGGTGACGCCGTCGGTGCCCGCGGAGCTCCTGGTCGACGGCAAGACCTCGGGGCCGCTCACGTCGTTCTTGCGCACGCTCCCGGCGGGCCCGCACAAGGTCGAGATCCGCGCGGGCGGCTACAAGCCGTTCGTGCAGGACGTGACCGTCGCGCCGGGCAAGACCATCGAGGTCGACGCGGCGCTCGAGCTGGAGGCGGGCGCGCAGCCGGACGAGCAGAAGCCGGGCGGCGCGACGGACGTGGTCCCGCGCGAGCCGAGCAAGGCGCCTTGGCTGCACGGCGGCCAGAAGGACAAGGAGGCGAAGGAGGCCAAGGAGAAGGAGTCGGCCGCCAAGGAGGCAGCGGCGAAGGAAGCAGCGGCGAAGGAGGCTGGAGCCAAGGAGGCTGGAGCCAAGGAGCCGGCCGCCAAGGAAGCCGCCAAGGACGCTGCAGGCAAGGACGCCGCGAAGGACGCACAAGCGCCTGCCAAGGAGGCCAAGGCCGAGCCCGCGAAGGACGCCAAGGCGCCCGCCGCGCCGGACAAGGCCAAGGACAAGACCGCCCTGACACCGCCCGCGGCCGAGGCGCACAAGGAGCCAGTCAAGGAGGTCGCCGCGGCCAAGCCGTCGCCGCCGCCGCAGAAGACGAGGCTCAAGGTCATCACCGACCCGCCCGGTGCGCGCGTCCTGCTCGACGACAAGCCCATCGGCACCACGCCCGCGGTCGTCGAGGACCTCGATCCGAGCGTCCTCCACTTCGTCAGCCTGCAGCTCGACGGGTACAAGTCCGAGAAGCGCGTGGTGAAGTTCGATGAGGGCAACACGCGCGAGATCAACGTGAACCTCACCGCGCTCGCGCGGCCCCCGGCCGACAAGCCGAAGGAGGCCGCGCCGGCGACCGACGGCGGCGCGCCAGGCTCGGGCGCCACCACGGGAGGGCTCGTGATCATGACCCGCCCCGTCGCGCACGTGCGCATCGACGGCGCCGACACGGGCCGCTGGACGCCGGTGCCGCCGAGCAAGCCCATCTCGCTCACGCCGGGCACCTACAACATCGAGCTCGAGACGACCGAAGGGAAGCGCTACGAGCAGAAGGTGACGATCACGGCGGGCGCGACGGTCAAGATCATCAAGATGGATCTGTAGTCGAGAGTCACGCCGCGCTGATGGGCCGGTGTGCTCGCCCGATCGTTCACCGCAGAGACGCGGAAGCGCCGAACGCTGGCCCTTGTCCTTCTGACTTCTTCTGCGCTTCGGCGGCTCTGCGGTGAGTCTCCGCCCAAGCAACCCGCTTCGCACGATCGCCGTCGGTCCGTCAGCGCGTCGCCACGCCCGGCGCGTCGCGCACGTACAGCTCTTCGCCGTTCTTCTTGAACCCGTTGAACTCGAAGAAGTCGTGCCGCCCATCGCGCGCCGGCGGGAGCTGGAGCTCGATGCGCTTGCACGCGAGCGCCTCGGTGCGCCGCAGCGCCTGAGCCAGGAGGTCGGTGCCCACGCCCTTGTTGCGGTGCTCCTCGGCCACCACGAACAGGTCGATGCACGCCACGCGGCCGCCCACGCGGAGCTGCGGCCGGTGCGACATGGTGATGATCCCGAACAGCCGCGAGAACGAGGCCACGTCGTGCGCGACGAAGCTCTCCATCTCCGGGTGCTGCACCACCCACGAGATGGCCAGCTCCTGCTCGTTGGTCGGCACCACCCAGCCGTGCAGCGCGAGCAGCTTGAACGCGTTGTCGCGGTCGCCGCGCTTGAGCGGGCGGATGCGGTAGTCCTTGCCGTCGGTCTGCTTGATGGGCGGCGGCTGGCTGAGAGGCGGGAGCGGCATCGTCGGCTCACTAGCACAGCAAAGAACGCGCCCCGGGTCCAGAAAACACCTCGCACTTCCTGCGCGCCGCTGCGCCCGTGTGCGCGCCGCCCGCTCCCGAAACGCCAAGGGCGCCCCTCCGCTCGGAGAGACGCCCTCGGGCTGCTGCTCACGCCGGGGTGCGGCGCGCTACTTCCGGGCGACGTTCGAGGCCAGCTCCGCGTCGATCACCGACTTGAAGCT
>JAFEBC010000128.1 GCA_018266095.1 Deltaproteobacteria bacterium | reverse complement strand
GTCCTGTTGCGGTGACGACTCCTGCGCCGCACTCCGCGCGAACCGCTGGAGCAGCTCCTTGGCCCTCTGCAGCTCGCCGCCCGCCGCGAACACGCGCGCGAGCACCAGCGGCCCGTCCTCGCGCGCGTCGGTCTGCGCCAGCGCCTCGGCCATCAGCGGCTCGACGATCTTGAGCGCCTTGTGCAGCCGGCCGGCCTCCACCAGCGCGTCCGCGTGGAGCCACTCGCGCGCCCGCGCAGGCGCGGCTCCCGCGAGATCGCCGTCCACCTGCTTTGCCCGCTTGAGGAGCTCGACCGCGAGCCCTAGCGCGCCACGATCGCGCTGCAACGCAGCAGCCTCACCGAGCGCCTGCGCGAGGAGGAAGCGGTCGCCCCACTCGTCGAAGACGGGCAGCGCGGGCTCGATCGCCGCGAGCGCTTCGTTGACGTGACCTTGCTTCGTGAGCACGCGCGAGAGCTCCTGCTGGGCCTGTGCGTGCAGGAGCCGCTCGCCGCGCCGCTGCGCCTTGTCGATCGCGCGCTGGAGCAGCTCGGTTGATCCGCCCTGCGCCTTGGAGCGGGCAAGGTCGATGCGCGGATCATCGACGAGCGGAGCGGGCAGGGCCTCCAGCTCGCTGAGCTGCGCCTGGGCCTCCGGCAGACGGCCCGCGCGCACCAACGTGTCCGCGCGCAGGAGGGCAACGTCGAGCGCATCCGGGTGCATCTGCAAGAGCTCACGCAGGCGGTCGCTCGCCGCCGCGAAGTCGCCTTCGCCGATCGCGTACGCGCTCTCGATGCGCAGACGCTCCTCCGGAGGCAGGCCCTGGCTGAGCGCGTTCGCCCGCTGCAGGGCCAGCCGCTGCTCCGCGAGGCGCCCCCACGAGGCGTACTGACGCGCCAGCTCCAACTGCAGCGCCGCGTCCTTCGGCGTGCGCCGCGCGAGGTCCTGGAGACGGGCCAGACCGCGCGTACGCTCCTTGCCCCGCAGGTCCGACAGCGCCTCTGTGAGGTCACGAAGGCCCTCTGCGTCCATCATCGTCGCCGGTGCGCTCAGCGTGAGGTGCAGCTTCCTGGCGACGCTCGCAGCCAGGCGCGTGGCGATCCCGGTGACGTCCGGCCCGTGCTCGGTCAGCGCGAAGCGCTCGCGCCCGGTCGCCGGCTCGATGGCCTTCACCTCGAGCTCGAAGTCCTTCCCCTTCATCCCGAGGGTCGGCTCCAGCACGAGGCTCGCGCCGGCGCTGACGCGCACTTGCTCTCGCGAACGTTGCGTCAGCTCTGCGTCGGGCGTCGCGTGCGACTCGAACAGCGCGCGGCGCAGCTCCTCGTCGGAGATGAGCCGCAGGCCGTCCGCGGGCTCGAGGGCGGCCGCGAGGAGGCGCGGCAAGGCGCCGGTGAGCGCCGTCACCTCCGGCCGATGCGTGCGATCGAACGCGCTCGTGATCGCGATCGAAGGACGGACCTGGATGGCCACGCGCGGAGTTGCGTCGGTCGGGGCCACGGCGTGCGACCGCTGCCAGACGAGCCCGCCGAGCAGGCCGGCCAGCACCAGCGCGGCGAAGCCTGTGAGCCACCAGCGCGTCGAAGGCGGGCGGGCCGAAGCGAGCTCGGGTGCGTCGATGAACTCGACGAGCGCGCCGGCGCTGGCGAAGCGGTCCGTGGGCTCGCGCGCGAGACAACGCAGGAGCGCCTCGTCCCAGCGCGGCGACAACGAAGGTTCGAGGGCCGAGGGCCTGCGCGGAGTCGCCGTCAGCCGCTCGGAGGCGTCCGCTTTGGGGAACGGGAAGACGCCGGTGAGCGCGCGATAGAGGATGACGCCGAGCGAGAACAGATCCGCGGCAGGCGTGAGCTGCGCGCCGATGAGCTCTTCGGGCGCGATGTAGAGCGGCGTGCCCAAGGTGAAGCCGCCGGGGTGGGTGCCCGCGCGGCCAGCGATGCCGAAGTCGGTGATCACCGCGCGCGACTCCTGCGCAGGTCCGACCAGCATCACGTTCTCGTGCTTCAGATCGCGGTGCACCACGCCGGCCGCGTGCGCGGCGTCGAGCGCGGCGGCGAGCTGACCGAGCAGCCTGCGCACCTCCGCGACCGGGAGCTTCTGTTCGCGCCGCAGCCGCGCCGCCAAGGTCTCGCCCGCGAGCAGCTCCATGGTGAGGAAGACCACCTCGGCCGCGCGCTCGCCCTGCGTGCGATGCGTGCCAAAGTCATGGATCCGGCACACGCCCGGATGCGACACCTTGCGCGCGAGCTGCACCTCGCTCTTGAACAGCTCGATCGAGGTCGCGTCTTGCGCCAGCTCCTGCTGCATGGCCTTGAGCGCCACCCGCTCGTGCAACGCGGCGTCCTCGGCCTCGTAGACCTCACCCATGCCACCGCGCGCGATGAAGCGGACGATGCGATAGCGCTCGGCGAGGACCTCACCGAGGGCGAGCAGCGTCGGGCCCGCTCCTCCATCACCCGAAGCGCGCGGAGTCTGCGCGGGCGGAGTCACCGGCAACGGCGTCGCGATGCGCTCAGCGGGGCGCGTGAGCGGAGCGGTCTTCTCGTCGCTCTCTGCCGCGCCTTCCAGCGGCGTGACCACCAGCTTCATGCGACCTCGCTGGCAGTGTAGCGCAACTGCTCAGCGCTTCGGCCGCGCGAGCCCGTACTGCTGCAAGCGGCGCAAGAACGTGCGGCGCGGGATGCCCAGGGCCAGCGCGGCCTCGCTCTGATTTCCACCCGCCTTCTCCAGCGCCTCGACGATGCGGCGGCGCTCGAGCGCGTCCAGCTCCTCGCGGTGGCTCAGGCCCGGCGCGGGCGTGACCTCGTCGCTGGCGATCGCGCGCGCAGCGGGCGCAGACGGACCACGCGTCGACGGAGAGAGCTCGAGATCCTCCGGCACGAGCTCGGGACCCACCGCCAGCAGCGCGGCGCGCTCGATCACGTTGCGCAGCTCGCGCACGTTGCCGGGCCAGGAGTGGCGCAGGAGGCGCTCTGACGCCTGCGGCGAGATGGTGATGGGCGGCTTCCCGTTCTTGGCGCGCGCCTGCAAGAGGAAGGTCTGCGACAGCGCCAGGATCTCGGCCTTGCGCTCGCGCAGCGGCGGCAGGAAGAGCAGCGCGCCGTTCAAGCGGTAGAACAGATCGCGGCGAAAAGTGCCCGCTTCGACGGCTGCGTCGAGATCGCGATTCGTCGCGGAGAGGAAGCGCACGTCGAGCGGTCGAGGGCGCAGGCCGCCCACGGGCATCACCTCGCGGCGCTCGATCGCGTGCAGGAGCTTGGCCTGGGTGGACATCGGCAGCTCGCCCACCTCGTCGAGGAACACGGTGCCGCCCTCGGCAGATTCGAGCAGGCCGCGCTTGTTGGCGGCCGCGCCGGTGAACGCGCCGCGCTCGTGGCCGAACAGCTCGGACTCGACCAGGGATTCGGAGAGCGCCGCGCAGTTGAGGCGCAGGAGCGGCTTGTGCGCGCGCGGCGAGGCGCGGTGGATCACCTCGGCGAGCGCGTCCTTGCCTGCGCCCGTCTCGCCCAGGAGGAGCACGCTGATGTCGCCGAGCGCCAACCGCGAGGCCAGCTCGTGCAGCTTGCGCATCGCCTCGTCGACGACGACCGGACCGCCGGCCGCGCTCTGCGGATCCGCATGCGCACTCGGCGCGCGCGTCTCGCTGGAGCGCGCGGTCGCGGCCTGATCGCCGGTGCTGAAGAGCAGCACGCTCGCGCCGATGAGCACGATGTCGCCGGGGCGCACCTCGGCGCGCTGGCCCTCCTTGAGCACGCGCTCGACCAGCCGCGCGGTGCCGCCCTTCTCGAAGCGCGTGGCGCGGATGGAGGTGCCGTTCGAGCTGCCGAGGTCCTCGACCTCGATCGCCGCGCCCACGTGCAGGCGTGCGTGCCGCCGCGAGATCGACGCGTCGTCGATGCGCAGGTCGCTCTCCTCGGCGCGGCCGATGCCGAACGTGCCGGTCGCGGGCAACGCGTGCGTCGCGCTCGCGCCCTTCACGATGACGGTGATCGAGATGGCGGCGGCCACGCGGCCACTCTACCCGAAGTGTCCGCTGAACAACCCGGGCGCGAACGCGCGCAGGAGCCCGAGCGCGCCGCCCGCCAGCACGACCACCACGACGTTGAGCCGCCACTTCCAGAAGGTGAGCACCGCGAACGCGCCGAGGCCGAGCACGAGCGTGATCCAGTCGAGCTCTCCGCGCGGCAGGAACGCGACCTGCGCCAGCGGGATGGAGATCGAGAACATCAGCCCCACCACGCCGCTGGTGACGCCCTTCAAGAACTCCTTCACGCCCGGCTGCGCGGTGAGCCAGTTCATGTGCCTGGCCGCCGCCAACACGAAGACGAACGAGGGCAAGAAGAGCCAGAACGTCGCCGCGATCGCGCCGAGGAGGCCGTGGCCCACGCCGTGACCCGCGAGGTAGCCGACGAAGATGCCGATGGAGATGAGCGGGCCGGGCGTGGTCTCTCCCAGCGCGAGCGCGTCGATCATCTGCGGGTCGGTGAGCCAGCCGTAGGTGAGGACCGCGCCCTCGCGCATGAAGGGGAGCGCAGCGTAGGCGCCGCCGAACGAGAAGAGGCCCACCTTGAGGAAGAACCAGGAGATGTCGAAGAGGCGCTTGGACGCAGGCTCCGCTGCGCGAGCGGCCGCTGGCAGGAGCAGCAGCGCGGCAGCGATCGAGGAGCCACGCGCTCCCGGACCGAGGCGCGACCAGGCGATGTAGAGCGCGCCACAGCCGATCAGCACCACGAGGTACGGCACGTGCCCCAGGAAGAACGCCGCGAAGGACACCAGCGCGAGCGCGACAGGGAAGGGCCCCTTGAGCGCGGCGCGCGAGATGCGCACCAGCGCCGCCAGGAGCAGCGCGAGGCCGACCGGCCGGAAGCCCCAGAGCACGCCCAGCACCTCGGGCCGCTTGCCGAACTCGACGTAGATCCACGCGAGCAGCGTGAGCGAGATGAAGCCGGGCAGCGTGAACAGCACTCCCGCGAGCAGACCGCCGAGCGTGCCGCGCTTCTTCCAGCCCAGATAGATCGCGAGCTGCAGCGCCTCGGGGCCCGGCAGCACGTGACAGAAGTTGAGCGCGCGCACGAACTCGTCTTCGTCGATCCACTTCTTGCGCTCGACGACCTCGAGGTGCATGAGGCCGATCTGTCCCACGGGCCCGCCGAACGCGAGCCAGCCGAGCCGCAGGAAGTACCAGAAGACCTCGCTCATCGTTGCGTGTCGAGGGCGGCCTTGAGGCCCTTGGCCAGGCTCGCGGCCCGCCCGACGCCCCAGTAGTGCAGGAAGAGCACGCGCGGCGTCTCGCCGGTCATGTGCTGGTGGATGGCGACGATGTCGATGCCCGCGCCGCGCAGCGCCTTGAGCACGCCCTGCAGCTCGCTCTCGTGCATGGCGAAGTCGCCGTCGACCACGGCCTGCTCGTCGCTGCCCGCGAAGGCGGCCCAGGTGTTCACGCCCATGGCGTTGCCCATCGCGCCGCCGTGCATCTTGGTCTCGCGGCCGAACGCGAGCTTGTACACGCCGGCCTTGAGCTCACCGCTCTTGCCGAGGAGCGCGTCGAGCTTCTTGGGGTCGAGCGTGGTCTTGGCGGGATCGATCTCGACGTTCGCGCGCGGCGCCGCGGTCTTGGTCTCCTCGATCTTGGCGAACACCTTGCCCACGGCCGCGGCGAGCGCGTTGGCCTCGCCCACGCCGCCGATGTGCATGAACATGACCTTGGGGCTGTCCCAGAAGAAGTGGTTGTGCAGCGCGGTCACCTCGAGGCCGTTGTCGAGCGCCGCGCTCATCACCGGGTTCACCTGGTCCTCGAGCAGCACCGTGTCGCCCATCACCATCACGTGCTCGCCCACGCGCGTGAACGCGGCCCACGAGGTGAGGCCCATCGACGGTGTGACCTTCACGCCGCGCACGGTGACCTGGAGATCGCTGCGCGGAGCGGCGACGCGGAAGACGCCTTCCTTCTCGTTGAGCGAGCCCTTGAGGCCGGTGAGCTTCTCGATGGCGGCGGTGTCGAGCGCGGGGGCGGGAGCGCCGGCGGCATGTGCCGCACAGGAGACGGCGAGGACGAGCGAGGTCAGGGCAGCGATGCGCATGGGACACCAACCTTTCGGCGCGACAGTTGTCGCACGCAGGGGCGGATGGAGCACAGGTCGTTCGTCGGGTGTGACCTAGGCGATCGGAAATCCGGTCAGCGCTTGGCTGTCGCGATCGTGGAGCTCGCAGACCTCGAGTGCCTTCGCATCCACGGCCGAGGAGCCAAGGTCCGTCACGAAGCGGCACGCGGCGTGCCCGCGCGCGGCCTGCTCGTACGCATCGATCCAGCGTTGCCGCTCCTCACGCCGCTCCGGATTCACCGGCCACAATCCGGGCCGCGGCTTCATGTGACGCGGGATGCCCACCCGCCACGGCTTGGGCCCCAGGCGCGCGCGGAAGCAATGCTGGTTCGTGCACATCGTCCTAAAGAGGGGGTCCACCTGCAGGGCGTCGAAGAACTCCGCGACCGCCGGCTCGAGCGCGTCGAAGGTGCGGTGCATCACCAGCACGCGCAGGCCAGCAGGTGTGTCGTAGAGGCGCAGATGCCAATCGGGATGGGCTTGGATGAACGCATCGATGAGGGCGAGTGCGCGGCTCCGCGGAGCGCCACGCAGGCGCAAGAAGCCGTGGAAGAGCGCGAGCGTCACGGGTCTCACCAAGAACAGCGTGAGGAAGGCGGCGGCCAGACCGAAGATGCTTGAATGAGTGAGCAGTCCGACTGCGAGCGCACCAGCGAGCAGCGCAGCGTGGACGGAGGCGCGCAGCTTGGCGGGCGGCGCGGTGTCAAAGTCGATGTCGGCGAACAGAACGTCCGGCGTGTTGAGGCAGCGAGCGCCGTAAGCGTTGCGTGTGATCACGGAGTCGCCGTGCACCGCGACGATCTCCTCACGGATCGGCACTCCCTCGGCGCCGTTGTAGGCGGCCTTCGTCTCGCGCCGCTTCAGCGACTCGCCAGACTTGATGCGCTCCAGCGCTTCGCGTGCGCGGCTCTCGGCGTGCGCCTGCGCAGCGCTCTCGCTCTCGTCTGACCAGCCGAAGCGGCGGACCGTGATCTGCCTGTTGCGGGCGCGCTCGCGAATGCGCGCTTCGGCCCAATGTCGTGGAACGATCACGCACGCAGCCTACTGCAAGATCACATTCACCTTCGCGCTCACGCCGAACCCATTGCTCGTCGCCGTGATCGTCACCGTCTGCGATGGCACCGTCGAGCCGCCACAGGCGCCGATCGCGAGCGCGCAGAGCACCGAGAAGATCGTGAACACCTTGCGCCAGCGCACGCGCGCACGCAGCGACCACAACAGCAGCGCCAGCATCGGGCCGAGCGCGGGCAAGGAGTGCGTGGGGGGCGAGCGCAGGGCCGCGACACCGCCCGCCGTGAGCTTCGCGGTGAAGGTGATCGGATTCGCCCCCGATACAGTCTGGCTCGGCGCCGACAGCGCGCAGCCGACGCTCCCTGAGACGCACGTGATCGCCGCCACGCCCGTGAAGCCGCTCTGCGGTGTCAGCGTCAGGGTCACCGTCTCCGTGGCGCCGGGCGCGAGCGCGAGCGCGTCGTGATCGGCCGTGAGCGTGAACGGCGCGGTCACGCTGAGCGGCGTCACTGTCGAGGTCGACGCGTCGAAGTTGCCGCTGCCCGCGTAGCTCGCGACCAGTTGCAGCGTGCCCACAGAGGCGGGCGACACCTTGAGGCTCGCGGTGCCACTCGAGAGCGCGGCGGTGTCGATGGTCATGCCACCTTGTTGGAAGGTGATCAGGCCATCCGGTGTCCCGCCCTGCGCGGCCACGTGAGCGACCAGCGTCACCTGAGAGCCCGCGGGCACGGACGCGCTCGGCAACACGAGCGTGGTCACCGTTGGCGCCGCGCTCACCACCAGCGTCACCGGAGCTGCGCTCGTGTCCGAGGGCGAATACACGCTGTCGCCCGAGTAGCGCGCGATGACAGGGTGGCTGCCGATGCCCAGCGTGAGCGGGGCGGTGACCGAGGCCGTGCCCGCGCTCACCTGCGCCGAGCCGAGCTGCACCGCGCCGCTGTTGAACGTCACCGTGCCCGTCGGCTGCGCACCCGCGCCGGTGATCGTGGCCGAGAGCGTGATGGAATCACCGTACGAGGCCGCGGACGGAATGGTCGCTTGAGTCGTGGACGGGAGCTGCGCGGGCGCGTTCACGGTCACCGTCACCGAGCCGAACGTGTGCGCCGCGTGCGTGGCGTCGCCGGGATAGCGCGCGACGTAGGTGTGCGTGCCGTTGCCGACATTGCTCAGCGTCAGCGTGGCCAGCGTGCCGTTCGCGCCCAGCGCGGCCGAGCCGACGACGCTCGCGCCCTCGAGGAAATCCACCGCCTGCGTCAGCGCCGGGAGCCCCGTCCACGCGCCGTACGTCACCTGCGACATCGCCGGCTGCAGCATGGCCTCCAGCGTGAACGTCGCCGGGCCCGAGAGCGACGCCGACTTGAGGTTCGTGCTCGTGCCCGCGGTGAGGATGAGCTCGCCCACCAGCGTCGGGAACGCGTTGGTGCAGTCGTACGCGCCCGTGTTCACCGCCGGCGCGCTGCCCGTGGTCGTGACGCCTGTGCCGCTCAGCGATTGCAGCAGCGACGGATACACCGCCCCGGGCCCGAGCGTGACGGCCGTGTACGACGGCGCCGGTGAGAGATCCCCGCTCGCCAGCGAATCGAACACCACGTTGTCGAACGTGATCGACGTCGAGTGCGCCGCGTCGAAGCCCTGCAGGCCCACGCGCCCCTCGGTGAGGAAGTGCGCGTTGCGCAGCACCAGGTTGGAGAAGCGCGGCGGGCTCGAGCCCGAGTTCGAGTTGTAGAAGGGATCGATGAGCAGGTTCTTGCGCACGTCCTTCACGCACAGGTTCTGCCAGGTCACGTTCTGCACCAGGCCGCCGCGGTCCTGCGCCGACTTGAGCCGCAGGCCGTTCGCGTTGCCGTCCGCCGCCGTGCCAGCCATGTTCACGTGATCGACGAGCAGGTTCGTCAGGCCGCCCTGCGTGTAGCTGCCCACCGAGATGCCGTGGCCGCTGTACGTCTGCAGATTGGAGAGCGTGATGTACGACGAGGCCGCGCTGGCGCTCACCGCCACCTCGTCGTCGCCATCGGACAGCCACGAGCGCGTGATGGTGATGTCGCTGCCGCCCGGATCGATGCCGTCCGAGTTGCGCGCGGTGTACGGCGTGATCACCTTCACGCCCCACGCGGTGAAGCCCGTGCCGCGCCACTGCACGTGGAACATCGGCGAGTTCTTGAGCGTGATCCCGTAGAGCGTGAACGAGTTCGCCTTGCTCGTCTGCAGGATCACGAAGTTGTTCTGATCGCCCGTGCCGTTGGCGGCCGCGGCGAGATCCCACCAGCTCTGCGTCGAGGCCGCGCCATTCACCAGCAGCTTGTCCTGGCCGCGCCCGTCGATGACGCCGTAGCCCATGATCGCCGAGCCGGTCGAGGTGTTGCCGTGGTTGACGCTGATGAGGTTCTTGCAGCCGTTGCCGAGCGTGCCCACGGTGCCGCACTGCTCGAGGCTGCTGGAGACCGTGCCCGCCTGGTAGTCGGCGGGGTTGCGCGAGGCGAAGACGGTCACGCCCGCGTCCACGAGCAGGGTCACGCCGCTGGGGATGTCGATGGGCTGGATGAGGAACGCGACGTTGTTGCCGGAGCGCACCAGCTCGACGGCCTGGCCCGCGGGGCACGCGGTGAGCGCGCTCTGGAGCCGCGCTGTGTCGAAGGCGGTCTCGGAGGTGGGTTCGCCGCCGGAGATGCCGAGCTGCGCCGTCAGGACCGCGCAGGAGGGCGGAATCACGGGCTCGGTGACGGTGCGTCGATCCTGCGCCCACGCGCCCCCGGCCCAGAGGAGGAGCGCGCCGGCCAAGGCCGCTGTTCGGGACGCCAACTGCCTGGGAAGTCGCCACTTCACACCACAATGGTATGACAACTGGACCACCCGACCGGCTGCGCCCGGGTGCGAGCTCAAGGGAACGGACGACGACGCATGCCCATCCAGGCCATCGGGAGTGACAGGCTCTACCGCAAGATCGCCAAGCAGCTCTCCGACCTCATCTCGGCGGGCGAGTTCGCGCCCGGCCAGCGGCTGCCGTCCGAGCGCGAGTTGGCCGAGCAGCTCGGCGTGTCGCGGCCGTCGGTGCGCGAGGCGCTGATCGCGCTCGAGATCGAGGGCAAGGTCGAGGTGCGCGTCGGCTCGGGTGTGTTCGTGGCCGTCAGCAAGCCCTCGCCGCTCCTGGCCAACGAGCAGCACGGCGAGGGGCCGTTCGAGCTCATCAGCGCGCGCATGATCGTCGAGGGCGAGACCGCCGCGCACGCTGCCTCCGGCGCCACCGCCGACGAGATCGAGGAGATCCGCGCCGCCGTGGCGGACCTGCAGAAGCTGCAGGCCGCGGGCCTGCCCACCGATCCGGCCGATCGCGCGTTCCACCTGTCCATCGCGCGCGCCACGCACAACGGCCCGCTCGCCTCCGTCGTCGAGCTGCTCTGGGATCAGGGCCGCGGGAAGATGTGGAGGCAGATGGAGAAGCACTTCCAGACCCCGGCGCTGCGCGCTGCCACGCTGCGCGATCACCGCGCCATCGTCGACGCCATCGCCGAGGGAGATCCCGAGGCCGCGCGGGCCGCGATGAAGAAGCACCTCAGCCGCGTCGCGCGCGAGTTCACGCGCGGCTGGGGCCTGCTCAAGAAGTGATCGCGCGCTCTGTGCAGCCTGCTTCACTCAGGTCACCACGTCGTGCCGTTCGGGCTCGTGAGCGTGGGGAAGTCCACGTAGGCGTGTCTGCAGTCGACGATCTTGTCCGGATCGATCGCGTGCGTCGCCTTGCCGTTCACCACCACGCGCGCCTCGGCTGACGGGAGCACCGGCAGGTTCACGCCCCGCAGCGTGATGTCGGCGTCGGACGAGATCACCGCCAGCGATTCCGGATCGTGCGTGACCACGTTCTCCAGGCTGATCACCAGCGGGTACGCCGGATTCGCGAGGCCCTCGGTGTTCGCTGCGAAGCCCTGCAGCTTGACGTTGGTCGCGCCCGCGATGCTCAGGTTGCTGATGAAGATGTCGTGGAAGTTCGGGATGAGCGGCCCGGCCGCCGGCAGCGCCTTGGT
>JAFEBC010000127.1 GCA_018266095.1 Deltaproteobacteria bacterium | reverse complement strand
TGAAGCCCTCGGTGGCGCCGTGGTCGGTGAAGTACATCAGCACCGGCGGGTAGTTGTAGTCGCCGCCGAACTGCCAATAGAGGTTCTCGCTGTAGCGCAGCACGTTGGTGGCCAACGTCGTCAACGACGTCGGGTTCGGCTCGGCGATGCTCAGCGTGTAGCGCCCGTTCGCGTCCTGGTTGTTCCAGAGCGCGAACGTGTGCTGGCCGTAGAAGTCCCAGCTATTGGAGCCGCCCGTGTAGAACGACGTGGTCGCGGTCGGGCCCGCCGCCGTCACGTACCACCAGGCGGTGTCGCTGGTCTCCCACAGGAGCGCCGACTGATCGGGCGAGAACCCCCACGTATAGAGATACGTGCCAGAGGGGAACGTCCCCAAGGTGACGTCCGTCCCGCCCGCGAACGGGACCGAGTGCATCGTGGAGGTGGTCCCCGAATCGTCCGAGTCCGTGCGGACGTACGCGAAGTTGATCAGCGGCGGGCTGGTCCAGTTGTACTGGGTGGCGTTGGCGTCGTTGACCAGCGTGGTGCACGTCTGCGCGCCCGCGGCGCAGTAGTCGACCGTGTAGCCGTGCTCGGAGGTGAACTGGAACAGGAACGACTCGGTGGTCTCATCCATCCACCAGAAGTTGTTCCAATTGGAGCCCGGGAGCGGCAGCACCCAAGGAGTCGAGGAGGGCGCGAAGGACTGGTACACGAACTCGGCGGGATGCGTCTGGCGCTGGTGGCGCTGATCCGGCGGCGGCGTGTCGGTGTTGGGGAGTTGGAAGATGAAGCCCTGGTCCCACCAGTTCCACTGCGAGCTGGTCGGCCACTCGGCGATGGTCGTCGGCATGCTCCCCGAGGCGGCCGTGAAGGGGAACGTCTCCATGCGGAAGGTGCTGCTCGAGGTGGTGACCAGCGCCTCGAGCCCGAACGGCGTGTAGTAGTAGCTGTTGTACGTGCCGCCATCGATCGGGACCTGGTACGAGGGGCTGCCGTCGGTGGGGATGTAGTGCATGTACGTCGACTGGATCTCGATCAGCATCGAGTAGTCAGGCGACAGCGGGCCGTTGAAGCCGTTGGTCGTGTCGAGCTTCTTCTCGCAGGTCGTCAGCGACGGGGTCTGCGGGCAGCCTGCGAGCGGCGCGGTGAAGAGCTCGTTCTGGTTGGTGAGGACGTTGTAGTTCTGCCAGAGCGCGCGGCCGTCCGGGGTGAGGTAGAAGGAGTTGGAGTTGTACTGCTGCGTCGCCAGCGTGTTGACCTTCGAGGGGTTGTTCACGTCGACCGACATGACGTCGAAGAACCACCAGGTGCCGTGGTCGGGGATGTTGACCAGGCGGTAGTTGGCGAAGAACACGATGAAGTTGTCGTCCATGTAGAACTGGTTGCTGGTCACGTTGTGGCCGAGGACGCTGATGGTCGGCGTGACCTGGCCTGAGCCCGCGGGGAGCGTGGCGAGGCGCAGCGTGCCGCCCTGGATCTGGCCGGTGGGATCGTAGTCGGTGAAGTAGAGGACCGAGTGCTTCGGGCCGCTCATGTACGTGCCCTCGAGGATGTCGCCGTCGGGGATGTCGGCGGTGCGGCCGTCGGGGGTGGAGACGACGAGGCGCCCGGAGCAGACGGTGTCGAGGTTGCCGAGCGGGGGACCGCCGTTGCCGCCGCCCTCGTTCCGGACCGGGGTGCGGAAGTTGCTGCTGTTGTGGCCGGCGCCGCCCATGCAGGACGCGTTCACGTAGGTCGCGCTGGAGTTGAAGCTGCCGCAGCCGCTGCCGAGGCCGATGACCGTGGGCAGGACGCCGAGCGGGCAGGAGTAGTCGGCGAGGTAGAGCGTGTCGGAGTCGTAGCCGGTGTCGAACTGCGGGTTCGGGCCGAGGACGCTGCCGCGGGTGGGGCACATGCCGCCGACGACGTGGCTCGTCTCCTGGCGCTTGCCGGCCTGCAGCGTGAGCGTGCCGAGCGGGTAGGTGGTGCCGTCCACGGCGAGGCCGTTCGTGCCCGGGAGGGCGAGGAGCGGCGAGGTGGTCTCGTTGTAGATGCCCTTGCTGAAGCTCGCGATGTACGCGCCGCCGGGGATGGTCTGGAGGTAGCTGCCGTCCGCGCTGGTGCTGAAGTCGTCGATGCTGCCGGCGGTGCCGTAGAAGTGGCCGGCGACCCCGCTGGCGTCGACCGGATCGTCGTCGCTCGTCCGCATGCCCTCGATCTGGATGAGGCCCTTCATGTCCACCGAGCCGAGGCCGCCCTCGGGGAGGGTGAACGCGGTGGCGATGACGGAGGTGTGGCCGCGGGTGACGTCGGGCGCGTCGGCCGCCAGGCTGACGGCGCCGCCGCCGGTGATCTGCACGGAGTAGCCGGAGCCGGCCGGGACGTCGTTGAGGAGGAAGGAGCCGGTGGCGCTGACGAGGGCGGTGATGCCCTGCGCGTTGCCTGCCTGGAGGAGGAGCGCGGCGGCGGGGAGCTTGCGCGCGAGGTTGGTCGCGTCGACCGAGCCGGCGATCGCGCCGACGGGCGTGACGGTGACGTTGGCCATGGCGGTGTCGTTGCCCGCGGTGACGGTGGCCGGGTTGAGCGTGGCGTGCGGCGTGACGTCGGGGCCGCCGATGTTCACCTGGTAGGTGCCGGCGGGGAGCTGCGTGAAGGAGTAGTTGCCGTTCGCGTCCGTGGTGCGGATGACGGTCGCGGGGCCCGAGAGCATGGCGGTGACGTTGGCGACGCCGGCGCTGCTCGCGTCGACGACCTTGCCGTGCACGGCGCCGCTGCCGGAGAGGCCAGTGAGGTCCGTGGTGCCCGCGTCGGCGGTCTTGCCGCGCTGGACGGTGACGGGGACGATGGCGCTGGTCCAGCCGTCGTGCGCGAGGACGACGTTGGTGGCGCCGGCCTTGACGCCGCGCAGGGTGAACGTGCCGTCCGCGCCGGTGGTGACGCTGCCGCCGCCGACCGCCGAGGCGGTGGTGCCGGTGTGGTCGGTCAGGCCGTGCAGCGTGACCGTCCCGGAGATGCTGCCGGCGCCCGTGAGCGTGAGCGCGCTGGCCGTGGAGGCCTTGTCCTTGGTCACGTCGACCTCGACGAAGACCGCGTGCTCGATGGAGTCGGCGGAGGCCGCGGTGACGAAGTACGTGCCCGCGGCGAGGCCGGTGAACGAGTAGTTGCCCGAGGCGTCGGTGGTGGTCGCGCCCGGGGTCGCGCCGGCGAGCGTGATGGCGGTGCCGGACTGGTCGCCAGACTCGCCCGCGAACTTGGCTGTGCCTGTGATCGAACCGTGATTGACGACGCCTGCGGAATCGCCCGACGAACAGGCGAACGCGGCCGCACAAAGGGCGGCTGAGAGCAGCAATCGACGCATGAGGAGCTCCTCAGGTGCTGTGATGTTTGGACGGGACCGGCGCGAATCGACACATGACCGCAACAGCCACCCTCAGTGTGAACCGAAGGGGGCTCTTGGGCAAGATCCGTGCGCTGGATTTCGAGAGCCAGATCGAAGGCGTGTCAGCAATCGTGGCGCTGCTACCGCTCGGGCGGAGGCGCCTTGACGTAGAGGCCGTCCTGTCCCGACCAGGGATGCTGCGAGTGGACGCGCACGCCGGCGAGCGTCGAGAGGCCGGTGAACTGGTAGGCGAAGGTGGCCTGACCCAGCACCGGCTCGACCGCCGGCGCGTACGTCGAGAGCGTGCGCAGCTCGCCCATGCCCAGGAACTGCTGCTCGTAGAGATCGCCGGTGGGGCGCAGGCCCGCGCGGAAGGCCACCGTGGAGCCGTCGGGGCTGATGTTGCCGTCGTGGACACCCTCGCCCAGCTCCAGCGGCGCGGTGGCCGACGGGCCCAGGTATTGGAGCGGGCCCACCGAGCCGAGGCCGGCGTCGAAGTAGAGCCAGCCGGGCGCACGCCCGCTGGGGAAGTAGTGCGTCAGGAGGAAGTTGCCGTCGGAGGCGGCGTGGCTGGCGAACAGCGTCGAGGTGGCGGCGCCGGAAGTGCCGATGCTGACCGCGCGCAGCTCGCTGGTCAGGCCATCCGAAGACGGCGACGCGACCACCATGCGGCCGTCGTCGAGCACTGCCGCGCTCGTGCCAGGGACCTCGAGCAGCGGCGCTGCCGTGTCGTCTGGATTGCCGTAGCGGTGCACCCAGAGCTCACTGCCGTCGACGAAGGCGAACATCTCCCGGTCGAAGGTGAGGAAGTTCGAGGGCGAGTGGACGCCGAGATCCTCCATCGTGCCGTCGTAGGCGTACGTGCGCAGCGAGGTGGTGGAGGCGCCGGGCTCCTGCACGGTGACGATCAGGTGCGCCGGGTCGACGTTCTGGACGGTCACGGGCGTGTCGCTGATGAACTTGGTGCACGTCTTGGAGTCGGGGGTGCAACTGAAGAAGTCGTAGCCGTTGGCCGTGGTGGCGGCCACGACGAGCTCGAGCGGCTCGTAGGTCGGGATCCACAAGTTGGGGCCCGCGCCCGCGGGGAGCGCGAAGGTCTCCTGGGTGGCGAACTTCGCCGCGACATAGCCGCTGCCGCTCCGTTGCAAGGCCGATTCGGAGAAGTCCGTCCAGGCGACCAGCGTGTCGGCGTCCCAGGTCAGGTAGTTCACGTTGTTGCCGGTGTTGCTCTGGTCGAGGAGCAGCGCGCGGGTGCTGCTGGCCGCGGCCGAGGCGGGCGTGATCCACCACCTGTAGTCGGGGTCGGTGCCCGGGTTCGGGTTCGTGCGGTAGACGATGCCGTGAGGGTTCGCGAAGGCGTAGCTCAGGCCCGTGGGGAGCGGTTCGTTGCGCGTGCCCGAGCCATCGAGCGCCGTGATCTCGAGCGTGCCCGTGGTGTCGCTCTGGTCCCAGAAGACCACGGAGTCGTCGTCGGTGAAGTACATCTGGTACGGCGTGCGCGCCTGGGTGAGGGACACGGTGCAGCCGCCCTCGCGGGTGCAGGCGCTGCTGGGGGCGCAGCGCGTGAAGGCCGGGCCCTCGCTGGGCGACGCGTCGTACCAGCACACGTAGCCACCGCCGGCGCTGAAGAGGAGCTGCGGGTTGTCGGCGCGGATGCCGCTGGCCACCGTGAGCGGGTGCGCGGGATCGTGCGTGTCCACCAGCGTGGCGTCGCCGACCCACATGGTCGAGCCGCTGTTCTGCGGGTCGGGCGCGAGGTGCCGGTTGGCGAGGAAGAGCATCTTGCTGTCGAAGAACTGCACCTGGCTGTTCACCAGCACGCTGGTGCCGATCGTGTACACGTCGGGATCGACCTGCGCGCCTGCGGGTGCGGGCGGGAGCACGGCGAGGCGCAGCGTGGCGAGGTTGTTGCCCGCGGGGTTGAACGCCGTGAAGTAATAGACGGTCTGGCCCGGGCCCTGCGTGTACGTGCCCTCGAGGATGGGCCAGTCGGGGATGACGCCGCTGCGGCCGTCGGAGGTGACCATGACCAGGCGGCCAGTGCAGGCCTCGCCCACCTGCGGGTTGCCCGGGTTGCCGCCGCCGAGACGGCGCGCGCCGGTGAACTCGTCGTTGGGTCCGGTGAGGCAGGTGCCCGGTTGGATCGGGTTGGCGCGGGTGCCGGGGCCCTGGCCGATGCCGATGAGGGTGGAGGGGCACTCGTAGTCGGCGAGGAACGTCACGGCGCCCAGGCCGGCCGAGTTGTTGAACGTGGGCGAGAGGCCGGTCTGGACGCGCGGGCACATGGCCGAGACGCGCGGGGAGCTGAGGATGCGCGGGGCGCCTTGCAGCTCGAGCTCGGAGTCGAGCGGGTAGGGGACGCCGTCGAGGGCGAGGCCGTGCGTGCCAGCGATGGCGAGCGCGCCGGAGACGGACTCGCTGAAGTCCTCCTTGCTCAACGCGAGGTCGACGCTGCCGCCCGGCACGGTGCTGGCCCAGGTGCCGTCGTTCGCGGTGGTGGTGATCTGCGCCGTGCTCGTGCCCGCGCGAACCGAGACCTGGATGCCGCCGGGCGTGGGCGGGTTGGTCAGATCGGCGTCGCCCTGGCCCACGATGCGCGCGCGGCCGCGCAAGTCGACGCTCGCGCCGCCGCTGCCGCCGGACAGGACGAAGGCGGTGGCGATGATCGAGGTCTGGCCGCGGACGACCTCGGGCGCAGCGGCCGAGGGGGTGACCGCGCCGCCGCCGGAGACGGAGACGGTGTAGCCGGTGCCCGCGGGGACGTCGCGCAAGAGGAACGCGCCGGTGGCCGAGACGAGCGCGGTGGCGCCCTGCGGCGAGCCCGACTGCGAGAGGATGGCGACGGCGGGGAGCTTGCTGGCGAGGCCCGCGGTGTCGACGGTGCCCGCGATGGAGCCCACGCCGTGCACGACGGTGTTGGCCACGGTCTTGGTGGCGCCCGCGGCCACGGTCACGTCGAGATCGGTCTCGTGCGGGGTCACGTCGGGCCCGCCGATGGAGAGGCGGTACGTGCCGCCGGAGAGCTGGTTGAAGGCGAAGTTGCCGCTCGAGTCGGTCGAGGCGTAGCCGGTCTCGCTGCCGGTGAGCAGCACCGAGACGCTGCCCACGCCGCTCGCGTTGCCGTCGACGACCTTGCCCTGGATGAGGGCGCTGCCGGAGAGCGCGGTGAGCGTGGTGGAGCCCGCGTCGGCGGTGTGGCCGCGGGTGATGGTCACGTCGACGGCCGCCGCGCCGAAGCCTGCGTGGCTCAAGACGAGCCGCGCCGCGCCCGCGGGGACGCCGCTGAGGCTGAACGAGCCGTCGGTCTTGCTGGTGGCCGAGAGCGTGGTGCCGAGGACGGCCACCTGTGCGCCCGCGTTGTCGCTGCCGCCGAGCAGGACCTTGCCCGACACAGAGCCCGCCGGGGAGAGCGCGAGCGCCGGCGCGGTGACCGACTGGTCCTTGGCCACGTCGACCTTCACGTACACCGCGGCCTCGAGCGAGTCGGCGCTGGCCGCGGTGACGAAGTACGTGCCCGGCGCGAGGCCGGTGAACGAGTAGCCGCCCGAGGCGTCCGTGGCGGTCGCGCCCGGCGAGGCGCCCGCGAGTGTGACGGTGATGCCCGACTGGTCGCCGGTCTCACCGCTGAACTTCGCGGCGCCCGCGATGGAGCCGTGGTTCACCACCGGGTTCGTGGTGGTGCTGGAGCAGGCGGCGAGGGCGCAGGCGAGGGCCAGCGTGCTCTTGCGCAGGGTGTCCATCACTTGCCCTCCTGCGCGCGCGGGGCGGCCGGGTTGGTCCAAGGTCCGACTCCGTAGAGGCCGTCCTGCCACGAGAACGGGTGCTGGCTGTAGACGCGCGCCGCGGTGAACGACTGCTCGCCGGTGAATTGATAGAGGAACGAAGACTGCCCGAGGTAGGCCACGTCGCCGCTGCCGTCGAGCGCGAGGCCGCGCAGCTCGCCCATGCCGACGTAGAGGCTCTCGTAGAGGTCGCCGGTGGGCCGCAGGCGGTTGCGGAAGAGGAGGTGCCCGCCCGACTCCGAGAACGTCATGTCGTACACGCCCTGGCCCTGCGCGGTGGCGGTCTTGGCGCCCGGCGGGGCGAACAGGAGCTCGTTGGTGCCGTCGACCAGCGCCGCGCGGCGGGCGAGGAAGCCCTGGCTGAAGCCCTGCGCGTCGCCGGGCGCGAGGTTGTGCGGGTCGATGAGGTCGTCCGCGAGCACGGTCGAGGTGGTGGCGCCGTTCGCGTCGAGGTCGAGGCGCAGCGCGCGGTACAGGTCGTCGGGCCGCTGGTACTGCAGCACCATCGAGCCGTCGCTGACGGAGCTCGCGTCGAACCCGCTGACCGCGTCCTGGGGCATCGGCACGCCGCCCGTGTCCGGCGTGCTGGTCCCGCCGATGGGCCTCAGGTGCAACTGGTCGTCGGTGCCCCTGAAGACGATGCGGCTCCCGTCGCTGCTGAACCAGTGCCAGTCCGTCGAGGTGGCAGCGCCCAGGAGCTGCGGGGGCGCGCCGTCGAAGGTCAGGTTCATGTACGTGCCCGTGGAGCCGCCCGCGACGGTATCGAAGGTGACGAGGTGCGTGTCGTCCACGTACGCCAGGAATTGGTCGTAGTGATCGCTGCTGATCTTCACGCAGCTCGCGGCCACCAGATCGCAGGACCACAGGTCGTAGTTCGGTGACTCGCCGCCGACGGGGGACCGGAAGATCATGCGCGGCCCCACGTTGGTGCTCGGCTGCGATTGAGAATCGAAGGGGATCACGAACGGCGTCGAGGTGGGCGTGGCGTACCAGGAGAGGTACGTCGAGCTGGAGGTGGCGCTCGACGCGTTGTTCCGCGCGTAGATGCGATCGGGGGTGACCTGGTAGATGGTCGCCCCGGCGTCCTGGGTGTCGAGCAGCGTGGTCGCCGTCGACGAGGGCGCGTTCGAGGTCGGGGTGATGCGGACCCCGTAGTGGCCGGTCGACGGATCCGGCGCGGTGAAGACGGTGTAGCCGGTCGAGGCCATGATGAAGTCGCTCAGGTTGGTGGAGGGGTCGCGCCGCGCGCCGGAGCCGTCGAGGGCGGTGATGGTGAGCTGACCGGCGTCGTTGCCCACGAGGTACTGGCCCGAGGGATCGAACCGGCCGCTGTAGGTGGACCAGTCGTTCACGCCCAGGTCGGCGAGGCAGCCGTCGGGCTTGGCGCAGGGGCCGGTCGGCGCGGCGTAGAGGCGCGGCTGGAGCGTGTTGAAGTCGTAGTTGGCGGTCACCAGATAGCTGCCGTCCGGCGAGAAGCGGATCTGCGGCAGCACGTTCAGGTGCTTGCCCACCGTGCTCACCTGCGTCGGCTGGGTCACGTCCACGACCTCGAGGTCGACCACCGTGGGCGTGTAGCCGGTGGAGAAGTGGTACTGGCCGAAGTGGTCGAGGAAGGCGACCTTGTCGCCGTTGACGGCGAAGCCCTGGTTGTACGGGTCGAGGATCGCGCCGGTGCCCAGCGTGTAGACGATGGGCTCGACCTCGCTGCCGGGCGGCGCGTCGGGGAGGATGGCGAGGCGCAGCGTGCCCGCGCCAGAGCCGGTGGGGTCGAGGGCGGTGAGATAGAGCACGCTGTTTCGGGGGCCCTCCTGATAGCTGGCCTCGAAGATGGGCCAGTCCGGGACGGTGCCGTGGCGGCCGTCGGGGCTGACGATGACGAGCTTGCCGGAGCAGGAGGTGGGGTTGGTGATGCCGCCGGTGCCGGGGCCGCGGCCGGTCTCGCGCGCGCCGCCG
>JAFEBC010000126.1 GCA_018266095.1 Deltaproteobacteria bacterium | reverse complement strand
TTCACGAGGCGCTCCGCGATATAGCGAAGGCGCTCCTCCGTCGTCGCGAACGGCTCGAAAGCATGACCCACGGTGCCGGAGCCAGTCATAGGTGATTCCTCTCGTCGAACAAGGCGAATCGTCTGGGCCGAGTACAGAGGCGGCGCACTCCAGAGCGGAGTCGCTCATCGGTTCAGCGGCCCGTGTAGAACGCGAGCGCACGCGCGCGGTACGAACGCAGCGGATCCGAACGCCACTGCGGCGCGAGCGCGATCAAGATCACCGCGCACGCGGCGGCCGCCACCACGGGGAGCACCTTGCCCGGCTTGCCCAGCGCGCTCAGGGCCACGAGGCCGTCGGCGGCGCAGATCCACAATGCGGGCAGCACCAGCACCCACGAGCTGTCGCCGCGCGCCGCGAGCAGCGAGCAGCCGAGGAAGAGCAGGGTGACGCCGCTCGGCCACGAGGCCGCGAGGCCCTCCGTGCGCAGCCGCTGCACCAGCGCGAAGGCCCACAGCGCGAGCGCCAGCACGAACGGCCACCACGTCGGTGGCGCGGGCGGCCAACCTCCGTGGGACTCGAGCACCTGCATCACCAGGCGGTAGAACGGGCCGGCGGCCTTGTGGCTGAAGAAGTAGCTGGCGAAGAAGAACGGCGGCTGGGCGGCGCCGAAGAGGAAGGCCGCGGGGATCTCGACGAGCGTGGGGCCCTTCTCGGGCTCGGGGCGATCCTTCAGGCCCAGGTAGAGGAGCTGGCCGAACAAGAGCGGGATGAAGAGCGCGGTGCTCGGCTGGAGCACCAGCGCGGAGCCGCACCAGAGGCCGCCCACCATCGCCGCGCGGCGGCGGTTGCGATCGCGCGCGATCACGGCCTGCGCGGCCAGGATGCAGATCGCAGCCCACGTCTGCTCGCGGGCGGAGTCGATGGGATCGACGAAGGTGAAGTAGCTGGCGGTGCAGAAGACGGCGACGGGCGCGTACTCGACGAGCGTGATCTTGCGGCGCACCGCGGCCTGCGTGGCCGTGCGCGCCGACGCGAGCACGATGACGAGCTCGAAGACGCGGATGCCCCAGCGCTGGGCGCCGAACACCATCTGCGCGAGCAAGTAGATGAAGGTGATGCCGGGCGTGCGGACCTCCCCGCCGCCGCGGAGGGGCAGCAGGTCGCGCGACCAATCCGCCGCGAGCTGCAGGCTGCGCTGCTGCAGGATCTCCAGCGGCCAGGCCACGCTGGGCAGCGCCAGGAGCAGCGCGATCGCGAGGAGGCCGAGGCTCGAGATCAGCGCTGGCGTGGAGATCCGCTTCATGGGCGCCGGTATTCGAGCTGGCAGAGGTCGAGGTCGCCCGCGCGGAACACGCCCGCGAGCCCGTGCAGATAGAAGCGCCACTTGCGCCGCTCACGCTCGCTGGCTGCGTGGGGCTCGTCCTTGAACCACGCGTGCAGGTTGTCGCTCCAAGCCATCAGCGTGGGCGGATAGTGCGGGCCCATCTTCTGCACGCGCAGCGGCTCACCGAAGTTGCCCTGCGTCGCGCCCGCGAGCTGCTCGAGCGAGGGCGTGACGCCGTTGGGGAAGATGTGCCGATCGAACCACTCGTTGCAGACCTGCAGCGAGCCCTCGGAGAGGAAGGACTGGATGACGAAGCGCGCGCCCGAGCGCAGCACGCTGTGCACCGCGTTCATGTAGGTGGCGAAGTTGCGCGGGCCCACGGCCTCGATCATCTCGATCGACGCCACCTTGTCGAAGGTGCGGCCGAGCGCGGGGAGATCGCGGTAGTCGAGCAGCAGGATCTCGACGGGCAGTCCCGCGCAGCGCTTCGCCGCGGTCTCTTGGTGCAGCTTGGAGTTGGTGATGCCCACCACGCGCGCACCGCGCGTCCGCGCCGCGTACTCCGCGAGGCCGCCGAAGCCGCAGCCCACATCGAGCAGCCTCTCTCCCTCGCGCAGCTCCAGCTTGTCGCAGATCATCTCCAGCTTGTTCACCTGCGCGCGGCTCAGGCTGTCGCCCGTGTTCCAGAAGGCGCAGGTGTAGCTCATCGTCTCCTGGTCGAGCATGCGCGAGAACAGCTCGGCGCCGACGTCGTAGTGGTGCTCGGCCACCTCCACTGCGCGCGAGCGCGACTGCGGATTGCGCAGGCGGGCCCGCAGCGTGCGCCAGAGGTGCTTCACGCCGTACTGCAGCCTGCCGACCTCGGAGGTGAGCAGCTTGTGGTGCAGCTCGTCGATCGCGTCGCAGTCCCAGAGGCCGTCGAGGTAGCCCTCGCCCAAGTGCAGCGCGGGGTTCAGGGCCATGCGCCGGTACCAGGCGTTGTCGTGCACCTGGATGTCCCACGGGCGATCGCCGCCGATGTGCACGTCGCAGCGCTCGAAGGTGCGCCGCACGGCGCGCTCGGCCAGCCGATCGATCATGGCCGGCCTCGCGCTTCGCTGCCCGCCTCGACGCGGGCCTCGCGCAGGCACGACGCGGGCATGCGCTCGCGGATGAGCTCGGTGCGCGCAGGCAGCATCGACCAGTGCAGCGTGGGCTTCTCGTGGTGCGCCGTGTGGTGGCCGACGTTCAGGAACAGCGCGTTCTCCCAGCCGAAGCTCGTCACCGCGCCGCTGTAGACGTCGTGGTTCGGCACGCCGTGGTGCTGGCCCCACGACACCCAGAAGATGGTCCAGCGCAGGAGCACCTCGGGCAGCAGGATGAAGAAGAACGCGAGCCAGGGATCGAGCGCGAAGAAGCACGCGAGCGCACCGAACTGCAGCGCGAGGTGCGTGAGCAGACGCGCGAGGCGCCGGCGCGGCTGGCCGGGCTCGAGCGCGACCCGGAACGAATCCGCGATCGAGAGGAAGTCACCCGCGAGCGTGAACACGAGCCGCTGCCACGGCCCGTCGTCGCCGAAGCGCGCGACGGCCGCGGGATCGGTCTCGGGCGTGAGGAACGAGCGGTGGTGCGCGATCACGTGCTGCAGCTCCCAGACCGCCGTGGTGTTGCCGGCCGCGAGCATGAGCACGAAGTCGTACAGGTGATTGAGCGCGCGCACGCGGAAGAGCGGCTTGTGTGCGTGCACGTGTTGATGCACGGGAGCGAGGCTGCGCAGCGCGAACGACACGAGCCAGAGAGCTACCAGCGCGGCGAGCGGCAGATGCATCGCAAATGGGATGCACGCGAGCACCACGCCGCTGGTGATGATGGCGGTGGGCGCCAGATCGAGCGGATGGTGGAGCGCTCGCTTCATCGCATTCGCACCGGGGTCTGGTAGGCGCCGTCGTAGGGGTTGCGCAGCTTCTGCCACAGCCGCTTGAGCGCCTGCGGCACAGTGCAGGTGCTGTAGGGCAGCCCGTGTTGCCGCATGAGGAGCTGCACCTCGGCGCAGATCACCGGGTAGTTGTGCCGCGGCATGGTGGGGAAGAGGTGGTGCTCGATGTGGAAGTTGAGCCCGCCCGTGAGCCACTGCGCGAGGGAGTTGCGCTCGCGGAGGTTCTGCGTCACGTGCGAGACCCAGCTCCCGAACGAGCGATCCCACTCCTCGTCGATGGGCTTGTGGAAGTGGTTCAAGCTCGAGGTGAGCGAGAGCAGATAGCCCGCGGCCATCACTGGAGCGAAGAGCAACACGAGGTGGCCCTTGAAGAGGATGAACGCCACCACCCAGCGCAGCACGATGAACATGATGCGGAACCAGTCGCCGCGCTTGCCGCGCGCGGTGATGGACTGCGCGATGAAGAGCGGCAGCGTGAGCGGGAGGATGACCAGGAACCACACCCAGGCCTGCAGCGCGATGAACTTGGGGTTGCTGCGCGCGAGCATCTTCTGGTGCCACACCACGGGGCCGGTATCGAGCGCCTGATCCGCGTCGATCACGTTGGTGAAGCCGTGGTGGAT
>JAFEBC010000125.1 GCA_018266095.1 Deltaproteobacteria bacterium | reverse complement strand
TCCCGCGCCATCGCGATGGGCCACCACGACGCACCCGCCACCTGCGCTTCCGCGGCAGTCTGCGGCTGCGCCCCCGACGGCGCGCGCACCGTCAGCTCGCCCGTGCGCGTCTTCGCGTCCACCTTGACGCTCACGTGCGTGTACTCGAGCCCGCCCGCGGTCACCTTCGGCTCGATGCCCGGCAGCTCGATCCCCGGCCCGCGCGGCAGCTCTTGCGCCTTGGCCACGAGCGCCTTGGCCCGCTGCGCGATCCCGTCCGCGAACTTGCTGCGCGGCAGCACCGCGTCCACGAGATTCCACTCGACGGCGCGCTTGCCCTTGATGCCCTCGGCCAGCGTCGAGAACGCGTCCGCCAGATCGCGCCGCACCTTGCGCTTGTCCACCACGCGCGTGAGCCCGCCCGTTCCAGGCAACACGCCGAGCAGAGGAACCTCCGGCAGCGACACCGTCGACGACCCGTCGTCCACCAGCACGATGTCGTCGCACGCGAGCGCGAGCTCATACCCGCCGCCCGCGCACGCGCCGTTGCACGCCGCCAGGAACTTGATGCCCGCCTGCGCCGACGCCTCCTCGAGGTAGAGGCGCGTCTCGTTCGTGTACTTGCAGAAGTTGACCTTGAACGGGTGCGACGAGGCCGCCAGCATGTAGATGTTCGCGCCCGCGCAGAAGACCTTGTCGTGGCCCGAGGTGATGACCACCGTCTTCACGCCCGGGTGCGTGAACCGCAGCCGCTCGAGCGCGTCGTGCAGCTCCACGTCCACCGAGAGGTCGTACGAGTTGCTCTTCAGCTCCAGCTCGGTGTTCGCGCCGCCGAACGGCTGCACCTTGAGGATCATCGTCGCCAGCTCGCCGTCGACCTTGAAGGTCCAGTGGCGGTAGCGCGAGGGGTGCGTGTCGAAGACGAGGGGAGCGGCGGGCGCGGTCGCGGGAGTGTCCATGCGGGGCAGCACCGTAGCGAAGGCGGGCCGCGCGAGGCAAGCAGTATAGTGCCGGAACGCCTGTTGCCGGGGGCGCGGTCGTGCAGTATAGTGCATGACGCCATGGCCGCCCGCCGCAAGCCCCAGCGCACGCCTCCGCGTGCGAAGACCCCCGCGCCGCGCCGCGAGGGTTCGCCGCGCGCCAAGACCGAGGGCGGCCCGTCAGCTCATCTGCGTGCCCTCGGCGCGCGCGTGCGGGCGCAACGCGAGCGCATCGGCCTCTCCCGCCGCGAGCTGGCCCACACCTCAGGTCTGTCCGAGCGCTTCCTCGCCGACGTCGAGCTCGGCACCGGCAACATCTCCGTCGAGCGCCTGTTCGCCCTCGCCCGCGCGCTGCGAACGCACGTCACCGCGCTGCTGCACGACGAGCCCGCGCACGATCGCCCGGCCCGCCAGCAGGCCGCGCCAGACCTGTTGCCGTTCGGCCTGGCCGAGCGGCTGCGCAAGCTGGGCCCCCTCGAGCGCCAGGAAGCCGTGAGCTGGCTCGAGGCGCGCTTCGCCCCCAAACCCCGCGGCCCGCTCATCGCGCTGCTCGGCCTGCGAGGGGCAGGGAAGAGCACCATCGGCCGCAAGCTCGCCGAGCGTCTGGGCGTCCCATTCCTGGAGCTCGACGAAGAGGTCGAGCGCGCCGCCGGCCTGTCGCTCGCGGGCCTGTTCTCGATCCACGGCGAGGCCTACTACCGCCGCCTGGCGCGCGAGACGCTGACCCGCCTGCTGGGCGAAATCGACGCTGGCGTGATCGCCACGGGCGGTGGCCTCGTGACCGATCGCGAGGCCTTCCGCCTCCTGCAGCGCCGCGCGCTCACGGTGTGGCTGCAGGCCACGCCCGAGGACCACTGGCAGCGCGTGCTGGCGCAAGGAGACGAGCGCCCGGGCGCCGCGAGCGAGAACGCTCAGGCTGAGCTGCGCGCGCTGCTCAAGTCGCGCGAGCCGCTCTACGCTCAGGCGCGGCTGAAGATCGACACGTCGCGCCTGGGGCTCGAGGGCGCGCTGGAGCTGCTCGAGCGCTCCGTGAGGGCAGCGCCCTGACCGCAGACGCCGCTACTTCTGCACCGGGAAGATCTGCAGCTTGCACGCCACCGTCTTCGCCTTCGCCACATCGACCGCGTCCGCGTCGCACGAGAGGCTCGCGCCCGCGTGCATGTCGCCGCCGTAGCGCGTCGCGCCCTTGCCCTTCGGCTGGCCGTCGTAGTTCTGCATGCCGCGGTAGATGCTGAGCGAGTTCGCCGCCGAGAGCGCGATGATCTTGCCGTTCGGGTTGAAGAACGGCCCGTTGGCACCGGGCGCGAACGGGTGCGGCTTCGACACCAGCGTCACGGTGCAGGTCGAGCCCGCGCAGTCCACCGAGAGGCCCGCGAGCGGATTGCCCGTGGACTTCTTCGCGCCGCGATCGGCGAGGGCCGAGAGGACCTTCTTCGAGGTGGCCGCGTCGAGCGCGGTCTTGGGATTCACCGCCGCCGCCGCGTGGGCGCTGGAGGCAAAGGCGAGGGCGAGCAGGGGAGCCGTCAGAAATGAGACTTTGGTCATGGGCGCACAATGCAGGGCGCCTTTCGATCTGGCAACGAGCAAAAACCCTCGCTCGGGTCCGCCAGCCGCCCGACTCGGGGGCGTCCTAGAACAGCTCGCGCTGCGGCGCCGCCGCCGTGACCTCAGCAGCTTTCTTCAGCACCCGCTCCGCCGCCTGCGCCGACTGCTTGAGGCCCGTCACCTCGAACGTCTCGTCCCCGATCACCAGCCGCACCGGCGAGCCCGAGCGCGCCACGAGGTACGCAAGCTCCGTCCCCGCGCGCAGGAACAGCACGCCGCCCTGGAGCAGGCACGACAGCTCGCGCACCTCGACGCGCTCGCTGACCTGGCCGCTCTGCATCACGCGCGCGCGCACGGAGCGGAACAGCGCCACGTCCTCGGGCGAGATGGTCTTGAGGAGGTCGTCGAGGGTGGGGTCGGGCATACTCAACACCGGCAAGTAGTTCCGCGAGAGGTTACCCCTGAACTACGAGCGAGGGGGCTCCTGTAGCAGATCCGAGACGAAACGGGTTGCTCCCTCTGCCCGATGCATCGTCGCCCCGAGTTGATGCGGCCCTGAACCAACAGTAACACTCGTAGGTTGAAACGGTGCTTTTCCTAGCGGGACGAAGGAGGTTACTCGGGATGAGTCCCTCTCAAATGGTTGTGGAGCAGATCAAAGCAGCCTTGCGCGAAGGCGAAGTGGTTCGTACAGAAAGCCGCGAGGTGCCTCACGTTCGGACGGCGTTGGGGCGGTCTAGTGGAGGACGGGGATCAGATACGTACGTTCTGAAAAGCGATGAGGACCTCGCGCGCGCTATAACGGTCCTTCGGTCTGCACTCTCGAAGTATGCCCCTAAGGGCTCGCCCTATCATTCACAGGCGCAGGCGGTTGTCGACAAGAGCGGCATCAGCAACGACCACTCTCGCAAGCAGTTGCTTGGGATGCTGAAGGCGCTTCTCTTCGAGTACGAATCAGGAAGCCTCAGCAGCATCGAAGAAATCGTCCACGCTGATGTGTTTAGCGACTTTCTTGAGATGTCGAGACATCTCTTAGAGAAAGGATTCAAAGACCCTGCCGCAGTCTTGGCGGGAGGCGTGCTGGAGCAACATCTGCGAAAGCTCGCCCAAAAGCACGGTGTCGATCTGCGAGGCGAAGACGACAAGCCGCGAAAGGCCCAGGCCATCAACGACGACTTGGCCAAGGCCGGAGCCTACGGAGGGGATGTTCAGAAAGAAGTCACTGCAAGGCTGGCACTTCGCAACCAAGCGGCGCACGGAGAGTGGGAAAAATATCAACACGCTCAGGTCAGCATCTTCATCGACGGAATCGCCCTCCTGGTTCAACGTTTCCCTGCATAGGACAGAGTGAGAAAGCGAGCCCTCGTTGCCCGGGCACCCCCACTCCCTAGCGCGATGCCGCGGGCGCCAACCCACCTCGCGACCGCGCCCTAGAACGCCTTCCTTGTCCCCTGCCGCAGCTCAATCTCCTCCTTGATCTGCTTGTTCCTCATGCTCGGCTCGATCGCCACCGCCTTCGCCGCCCACGCCGCCGCCTTCGCGTCGTCCCCCAGCGCCGCCGCCACCAGCGCCGCGTTGCCCATCGTCGCCGCGTCCGTCGAGCCCGGCGTCAGCGCCTTCTCGTACGCCTGCAGCGCCTCGCCCAGCTTGAACTGCTTCAGCAAGCCGTTCCCCTCGACCGAACCCGGCCCGTCCATGATCGCCAGGCTCTCCCACACCTCGTGCGGGAAGAACGCGAAGTAGTGCAGCCCCACCACGTCGTGCAGCGCCTGCGCCAGGATGGCCGCGCGGTCGTCCTTCACGAACGCCGCCGAGCTGATCGACTTGCTGGTCGCGTGCT
>JAFEBC010000124.1 GCA_018266095.1 Deltaproteobacteria bacterium | reverse complement strand
GGGCCGGCCGGTGCCGGGCTTTGGTGACCCCAAGGCGCGGATGCTGATCGTGGGCCTCGCGCCGGCGGCGCATGGAGCCAATCGCACCGGGCGCATGTTCACGGGCGATCGCAGCGGCGACTTCCTCTACGCGGGCCTGCACCGGCTGGGGTTCGCGCGCATCGCCACCAGCACCAGCATCGACGACGGGCAGAAGCTCACGGGCGCGTTCATCACGGCGCCGTGCCGGTGCGCGCCGCCGGAGAACAAGCCGACACCCGCGGAGCTCGCGAACTGTGCGCCTTGGCTCGACGCAGAGCTCTCGATCCTGCCGAAGCTGCGCGTGGTGCTGGCCCTGGGGAGCATCGGGTGGAACGCGGCGCTCAAGGCCTTCGCGCGGCGCGGGCAGGTGCCCGTGATCGACCCAGGGCGAGAGGCCGACGGAGGGATCGCCTTCGGCCACGGTGCCGAGGTGAAGCTCGCGAACGGGCCGGTGCTGCTCGGGAGCTACCACGTGAGCCAGCAGAACACGCAGACGGGGAGACTCACGGAGGCCATGTTCGACGCGGTCCTCACGCGCGCGCGTTCGCTCGTGAACGCAGCGGGTCCGTGACGCATTCGTCTCGCGGGCGTGGCGGCTGTAGAGTCTTCGCATGATCAGGCGAACGCAGACGTCGCGGCGGAGTGCGCTGCAGGTCTTCGGCGGGGCCCTGTTGCTTCCAGCCCTCGCCCGCGCGGAGGAGCCCGGCGGGGTGAAGGAGCCGGCGCAGCCGCCCGCAGGACCGTGGCCGTCGACGCAGAAGATCGAGAAGGACACCGAGACGCTCCTGGCGACGCTGCGCAAGGTGCCGCTCGCCAATGGCGACGCGCCCGACGCGATCGCGCGGCCCGCGCTGGCCTCGAAGAAGGTGCGCAAGTGACGCCGGGCGAGGCGCTGGAGCTGCCGCTGGTGCAGCTTGGGCAGGCGCTGCGCGGCCGGAAGGTGACCTCGGCGCAGCTCGCGCAGGAGGCGCTGGAGCGGCTCGAGAAGCGCGCGCGGCCCTTGAACGCCATCGCGGCCCTGCTGCCGGACAGGGCGCTGGCGGAGGCGAAGCAGGCCGACGCGGAGCTGGCCGCGGGCAAGTGGCGCGGGCCGCTGCACGGCGTGCCGTTTGGCGCGAAGGACCTGGTCGCGGCCAAGGGTGCGCCGACGACGTGGGGCGCGCGGTGGCTCAAGGATCGCGTGATCGATCAGGACGCGGGCGTCATCGAGCGGCTGCGCGAGTCGGGCGCGGTGCTGGTGGCCAAGCTGTCCACGGTGCAGCTCGCGGGCGCGTTCGGGTACCACCGCGCGGACGCGTCGCTGTTTGGCCCCGGGAAGAATCCGTGGGATCCGGCGCGCTGGGCGGGCGGGTCTTCCTCCGGGTCTGCGGCGGCGGTGGCGGCGCGCTGCGTGCCGTTCGCGATCGGCTCGGAGACGTGGGGGTCGATCCTCACGCCGAGCGCGCTGTGCGGCCTCGCGGGCCTGCGGCCGACGTTCGGGCGGGTGTCGCGCGCGGGCGTGATGGCGCTCTCGTATTCGCTCGACAAGCTGGGGCCGCTGGCCACGCGCGCCGAGGACGCGCTCATCGCGCTCGCGGGGATGTCGGGGCACGACGAGAACGATCCGGCCAGCGTCGAGGGGCAGCCCAAGATCGTGCCCGGGCGGCAGGGGCACAGGCTCAAGATCGGCGCGCTGATGCCGGACGCGATGAAGGGCGACGCAGAGGTGATCGCGGCGCACAAGAGGCACCTGGCCGAGCTGTCGAAGCTCGCGGACGTGGTGCCCATCGAGTCGCCGAGCAAGCTGCCGGTCGAGGAGGTGGCGCAGCTCATCCTGCGCGCCGAGGAGGCGAGCGCGTTCGAGGACTTCATCGACGCTGGTGCGCTGGCGGGCCTGGCGAGCACGGATGGGCAGGCCTCGGCGCTGGCGGACCGCGACCTGCGCGCGTCGGACTATGTGCGCGCGCAGCGGATCCGCGGGCTCATCCGCGCGGAGCTGGCGAGGTTCTTCGAGACGCACGACGCGATCGTGACGCCCGCGCTGGGCTTGTTGGGGGCCGTCGCGCCCAAGCTCGAGGACGACTTCGACGTGTTCTTCGACGCGCCGGATCCGGTCGGGGCCATCGGGAACCTGCTCGGCCTTCCGAGCGTGGCGCTGCCGGGGCCGCTCGTGCGCGGGCTGCCGACGGCGCTGCAGCTCATGGGCCCGGCGTGGTCGGAGGAGACGCTGGTGGCGTGCGCGACGCAACTCGAGCTGAAGACGGGGTTCGCGGCGCAGAAGCCGGGGTGACGCGCTCACGCGCCGCGCTGTGAATCGCGTTCTCTAGCAGGGTGTTGAATTTCGCCGACCGAGCCGGGCGAAGGAGGAGCAAGCAAGACAAGGAATGACGAGGCGGCGTACTGGAGAGTACGCCAACGAGGAATGACGCGGGGTTGCGCCGCTCATCGTTCGACGCTCTGGGCAGAGCGATCGCCTTTTGTGATCCACTTCCGGCGACCGAGGCGAAGTTCAACACCCTGCTAGAGGCAGACGACCGCCCGGCGCGAGCGCACCCGCACCTTCGCCCATGGCGCACCTTCGCCCATCGCGCACCTTCGCCCATGGCGCACCTTCGCCAGGCGCGCCCGAGGGAATCGCTGTAGCGTGGGGCCGTGACGCCGCCGCGCATCCACCTCTTGCCCGACACGCTGGCGAATCAGATCGCCGCGGGCGAGGTCGTGGAGCGGCCGGCCTCGGTGGTGAAGGAGCTCGTCGAGAACGCGCTGGACGCCCAGGCGACGCGCGTCGAGATCGACCTGCTCGACGGCGGCAAGCGCCTCGTGCGCGTGCGCGACGACGGCGTCGGCATGGGGCGCATGGACGCCGAGCTGTGTCTGCGGCGCCACGCGACGAGCAAGCTGCGGAGCAAGGAGGACCTGTTCGCCATCGGAACGTATGGCTTTCGCGGCGAGGCGCTGCCGTCGATCGCGGCCGTCTCGCGCTTCTCGCTGCTGACCTGCGAGCCGGGCGCGCTGTCGGGCACGCGCGTCGAGGTCGACGGCGGACAGCTCGGGTCCATCGGCGACGCGGGCGCGCCGCAGGGGACGATGATCGAGGTGCGTGACCTCTTCTGGAACGTGCCCGCGCGCCGCAAGTTCCTCAAGCGCGGCGCCACCGAGCAGAGCTACGTGCTGGAGACGGTGCTCAAGCTGGCCGTGCCGCGGCGCGAGGCCGGCTTCGTGGTCCGCGAGGACGAGCGCGTGCTCTTGCGCCTGGCGCCCGGCGAGACCCTCGAGCAGCGGGCGGCGGGCGCGCTCGGGCCGGAGGTGCGCGGTCAGCTCCTGCCCTTCGACGCGACCGTCCGGGGCGTGCGGGCGCACGGTCTGGGCGCATCCCCCGAGATCGCGCATGGGAACGCGCGGAACCTGTGGCTCTTCGTCAACGGCCGCGCCGTGCGCGATCGGCAGCTCATGCACGCGGTGCTGCGGGCTTACGGCGAGGTGCTGCCGCACGGACGCTATCCCGCGGCGCTGGTGTTCCTCGAGGTGCCGCCGAGCGAGGTCGACGTCAATGTGCACCCGGCCAAGGCCGAGGTGCGCCTCGCGGATGGCCGGGCGGCCTACGAGGCCATCGCTCGCGGGCTGGCGGCCGTGCTCGCCCCGGGAGGCTGGCTGCACCGGACGGGGAGCGCGCAAGTGCCCGCGGCGCGCGGCTACACGCTGGCGCCGACGGGTGAGGTCGGGTCGCGCGAAGAGCTGGTGCGGATCCCTGCCGAGGACGCGCAGGCCCTGCGGGTGTCGGAGGCCTTGGAGCGCTATGGGCAGCGCGCGCCGTGGGGCCAGGAGCCGCGCGATTGGTCTCGTCAGGGTCAGGTAGCGCATCCCCAGGCCCAGCTCCTCGCGCCGCTCCCCTACTTTCGCGGCCTGCGCTACCTCGGCCAGCTCCAGCGCACCTACCTGGTCTGCGAGGGACCGCGCGGCCTCGTGCTCATCGACCAGCACGCCGCGCATGAGCGCATGAACTACCAGCGCCTGCGCCGCGCGGCCGACGAGCGCGGGGCGCCGGTGCAGCCGCTCTTGGTTCCCCGCGTCCTGCGCCTCGGAGCGCAGACCGTCGCGCTCGTGCAAGAGGCGCGGCCCGCGCTGCAGGCGGGCGGCTTCGAGCTCGAGGACTTTGGCGACGGCACCCTCGCCGTCAAGGCGCTGCCGGCGCTGCTCTCGCAGCTCTCGGACGACAGGCTCTCGGGCCTGCTCGCCGATCTCGCCCACGAGCTGGAGACGCAGGGCCGCGGCGAATCCCTCGAGAAGCTGCGCGACGCCCTCCTGGCCCGCGCCGGATGCCATGCGTCGATCCGTGCCCACGACGCCCTGGAGCCCGGCGAGGCCCAGGCCCTGCTCGACGCCCTCGACGGGACCGACTATGGCGCCCGCTGCGCGCACGGCCGGCCGGTGGTCGCGGAGTGGAGCACCGTCGAGATCGAGAAGAGATTCGGCCGTGACTACGAGTCGTTCGGTCACGCGCCTGCGCCGGAGACAATGTAGGACCTGGGGCCTGGAGGCGCGCCTTTCCAGGGCGCCTCGCGGGCCGCGCACCGGCATTTGCGGCGCCGCGGAAATGCCTGCGCAACCGGCGGGTGTTAATCTTGTTCCAGGAGGACGCGTGCTGAACCAGCGACGCACCCGTTGGACGCCAGGGCTCTTGTCGGCCCTCTGCGCGGCCTGCGCCGCCGCGCCCAAGCCGGTGGCGCAGCCTCCGCCTGAGAGCCCGATCCAGGGCATCCAGATGGACGACACGCTCCACGGCGTGCGCTTCGAGCTGCCGCCCGCCGAGGGGGGCTGGCAGGCCGCGCACGAGGGCGCCGCAGAGATGGGCGCCGGGGTCCAGGTCGAGGTCGCCGGATTTCCCCTGGCCAAGCCCGCCAACCCCGGGGTCTGCCGCACCTCGGCGCGCGCGCGCCTCGCGCAGGGACGCCCGCCCAAGGACGACGCCGAGCTGATGCCCGTCCCGCCTGAGCGCGCGGAGGTCGAGGTGGTGGACGGCCTGCGCGATCAGCAGCTCACCGAGGCGCCGACGGCGAGCTGGAGCTTCACGCGCGGCAAGCAGGGCGCAGACGTCCGCAGCCGCTGGGCGTTCTACTCGCGCGGGGCGGACTGCCTCTTGCTGGAGGTGACGGGCAAGGCCGGCGATCCCTTCGGCGACCTCGTGTTTCGAGTGGCCGCGCGCTCGTTCCAGCTCACCCAGCTCGCGCCCGAGCGCCAGCGCGAGATCGACCTGCTCGCCGGCATGGGCTTCCTCGAGCGCCGCGAGCCCACAGCTGCGCTCGACCGCTTCGAGGCGCTCACCGTGCGCGAGCCGAGCTACACCAAGGGCCACTTCGGCGCGCTGATGGCCGCCTTCGAGATCGGCCCGTCGGCCTATCCCCGCGGCCTGGCGCACGGCGACGCCGTGCTGCACGCGGAGCGCGAGCTGTCCTCGGAGCAGCGCCAGCTCGCCCTGCGCACCATGGGCGTCATCCAGCTCGCGCAGAACCGCCTCAAGGACGCCGCCGAGACGCTGGCCGAGCTGGTGGTCCGCGCGCCCGATCTCGCCGAGGGCCAATACAACTACGCCTGCGCGCTGGCTCGCCTCGGCAACTCCAGCGGCGCGCTCGACCACCTGAGGGCCGCGCTGCAGCTCGACGAGACCTTCGCGGCCCACGCGCGCACCGACGACGACCTCGCGGCGCTGCGGGGCAACCCCGCGTTCGAGCAGCTCCTCCACGACCGCTCGTCGTCGCGCTGAGGCCGGCGCCTTGAGGGCCGCCCGGCCCGGCGCCCACGCCGCCGCGAGGCCCGCTGCTACTTGCGCTGCTTGGGGCGGCGCTTGGGGACCCGCACGATCTTCGTGCCCTTGCTCACCGTGGCCGACAGCTCGCCCGGCTTGCCGTTGCGCTCGGCGACGCTCACCCGCTCGCGCTCGGCCTTCTCGGCGTCCTCCTCGAGCTTCTGCGCCATCGCCTTCTCCAGCTTGAGCTGCTGCGCCGCCAGCTTGAGCTGCTCGGCCTGCTCGAAGAGCGCGTTCAGGTCGATGGGCACCTCCGTCGGGTGCCGCGCGATCACGCCCTCGGCCTCCTCCAGGCGCCGCCGCTCGTCGTCCTCGGCCGCGCGCTCGAAGTCCGTGTCGAACTCCACGAACAGCTCGTCCGGATCCACGCCCAGCCAGCGCCCCGCGACCTCGAGCCGCGCCTCGTCCCCCGACATGCCGATGGTGTCGCCGACGTAGGCCCAGTGATCGTCCGACGGGAACGACGCGCCCTCGACCACGACCACCAGCCGCTCGGTGATGGGCTCGAAGTAGTAGCCGGTCTTGGGGGCGCGAGCCATGGAGGTTCCGAGAACGAAATTGAAATGCGCCGGAAGTTTGACCGCCGGCCGCTGCGCGCGGATTGTACATCGGGTGCGCGCCACTGAACCGAACAGTCGTCTGAATTCACGCCTGCCGCGGACGTCGGACGGCCTGATGCGACTCCTGGTCCGCTCCC
>JAFEBC010000123.1 GCA_018266095.1 Deltaproteobacteria bacterium | reverse complement strand
GCCAGGGCCACCGCCGTCGTGTCCGAGCCGCCGCGGCCGAGCGTGGTGATCTCCTTCGCCCGCGAGACGCCCTGGTAGCCCGCGACGATGACCACGCGGCCCTTGCCGAGCTCCTCCAGGATGCGCACCGGCCGCACCTCGAGGATGCGCGCGTTCGAGTGCGCGCCGTCGGTGATGATGCCGCTCTGGCTGCCGGTGAAGCTCACCGCGTCCACGCCGCGCGCGTGCAGCGCCAGACCGAGGAGCGCCATGCTGATGCGCTCGCCGGCCGTGAGCAGCATGTCGAGCTCGCGCCGGTGCGGGTCCGCGCTCACCTTCTTGGCCAGCGCCAACAGGTCGTCGGTCGTGTCGCCCATCGCCGACACCACCACCACCACCTGATGCCCGCGCGCCTTCGTCTCGGCGATGCGGGCCGCGACCCGCGTGATCTTGTCTGCGTCGGCGACGCTCGAGCCGCCGTACTTCTGCACGATGATGCTGCCGCTCTCGGACACGTTCACCTCTGCAGCGCACTCTACCAGCCGATGCCGAGGCCGCCCTGCAGGAATCCGCTCGGGCTCTGCGCGAACCCGAGGAAGGTGAGGCCGCCCATCACCTGCAGGCTGACCCAGCTCCGGTGCTCGAAGCCCACGCCCAGGTTCGTCCACACGGTGTTGCCCGAGTTGGGGATGACCGGGTTGGTGCCGCGCGGCGCGTTCTTGTTGAACCCCACGCCGATGGAGGTGCAGAGGAAGTCGTTCCCCTCGCCCCAGAGGCGGCCCACGGTGAAGCCGAACTGGAGCCCCGGCAGGCCGCTGCCCAGGCCGCCCTCGATCTCGAGGCCGCTGAAGTCGTTGTAGTAGCTGAGCGCGCCGCCCGCGATGCCGAACGGCGAGTAGTCGGTGCCGCCCTGCGCGCGCACGACGATCATGGCCGGCGCCGTGCCGCGGCTGCCCGGATGCTTGCCGGTCGACAGGTCCTCGACGTCGGCGCGCGCGGCCAGGGGCGCGAGGCACGCGAGCAGCAGGGCGAGGCGCGCTATCCACGAGGGGGACATGGGCGGCGCCGAGCGTAACCGACGAGTGGCGGTGCGGTGTAGCACTCTGCATGGACGATTGAGCCCGCGCGCGGATTCACCGCTGTGGCAGGATGCGCCGCAGGGGGCCTGTAGCTCAACGGTAGAGCAGCCGGCTCATAACCGGACGTGTGCAGGTTCGAATCCTGCCGGGCCCACTCCCTGCCCTGGCCGCGGGCGGCCCAAGGGCGCTACTCTGCAGGGATGTTCGCGCGCACAGGGACGTCCTCAGGGTGCGCGGCGAGGACCTCCGGCGCCGCGGTGACCTCGTGCGTGGCGCTGCTGGCGGCGGCCTGCGCGGGCGCGTGCGGCAAGGACGCGGGCACGCAAGACGCTGGCGTGGACGCGGGCGCCGACGCGGGGCACCCGGCGCAGTTCTGCGACGGCGTGACCGACGACCCACTCGGGCCCACCGCGGCGCAGTCGCTGCAGCGCTGCCTGGACGCGACGCCCGACGGCGGCACGCTGGAGCTGCCTCCCCTCACGTTCTCCCTCGGCGCGCAACTGCAGATCACGCGGCCGCTCACGCTGCGCACGGCCACGCTCGGCGGCGACCGGCGCTCGTGCCTGCAGGTCGGGATCACCTGCGCGACGCTCCAGGCCGCGCCCACGCTCGACGCGGAGGGCGGCGTGCTCGTCCTCGGCGTGACCGATCACGCGACGCTCGACCACCTCGTCATCGACGGCAACCGCGGCGCGCGGCTGCACGGCAGCGCCTGGACCGCCTGCCAGGCCGGCCAGCTCCGCCACGGCCAGAACCTCGCCAGCACCGGCTGCACCGACTGCGCGTTCACGTACTCGGCCTCGGTGAACGCGCTCTGCGGCAGCGCGCTCGAGTGGCTGGGCGATGGCGCGCACATCGCCGAGTCGATCTTCCAGGACAACGGCGACGCCACCTCCGCCGGCCGCGCCGACGGGCTCACGCTCCTGCGCTCGGACGACGCCGACGTCAGCGACAACTTCTTCGTCGACAACAGCGGCGTCGGCCTCTCCATCGGCGGCGCGCGCAACGGCACGCTGGCCACCAACCAGCTCCGCCTGCAGAGCGTGGACACGGTCGCCGCCATCTGGCTCCACGGCGCGGGCGGCGCGAGCACGGGCGACTTCACCGGCGCGCAGCTCAGCGGCAACTCGATCGACTGCGGCGCCCAGCTCTGCGACTTCGGCATCGCCCTCGGCTCGCACGCGTGGGACCACGCCGTCGCCAACACCAGCGGCGGCACGGTCACTGCCAACTCCATCGCCGGCGCCAAGTGGGGGATCCTCGCCGAGGGCGCGGGCACGGCGAGCGCGCTGGTGAAGGTGCTGCACAACACGGTGAACCGGCCCGTGACCTCGGCCACGTTCTCGTGCGGCCAGCGCGCGACCGCCTCGATCGACCTGTCCCCCGATTCGCTCGTCGACGTCGGCGACGACACCACGGCCACCGCGTCGGTCGAGTGGCACGACTGTCCGTGAGCGCGGCGCGAGAGGCGGGCCGCGCGAGCGCGGGAGCGACGGCTCAGTAGGGGTGCATCGAGTCGCAGGTGAGGTTGTCGCCCTCGTCCACGCCGAGCGCCGCCGTGAACCGCGCGTAGAAGGCGAGCCGATCCGTGACCTGCG
>JAFEBC010000122.1 GCA_018266095.1 Deltaproteobacteria bacterium | reverse complement strand
GTGGTCGAACTGCACCGGCTGCTGGATCGGGTCGTTCTGTTGAGTGAACAGAGGCGAGCGCACGTACACCATCAAGGAGCCCACGAACAGGGCTCCTGCTCCCGCTGCCGCGGCGAGGCTCACGCGGGCGAGAGTGTTGGACCAGGGCTTGAAGAGGCTCATGCGGACCCGTTGACCGGCGAAGAATGAGCTGCGAATGCGCAGTGTTTGCGCGAAGGGCGTGTACCTTGCGCGGGGGGGCGTGGCAAGGATCAATTTGTCGCGGAATGTGGGCCGGATAGGTCTGGATTACCGGAGGCCCTTGCGGGGTGCGGCCGGGTGCCAGCGAGGGGAATCGCAGGTTGACCGATCTGGCCGAGCCTTGACACGACCAGGGACTCTTTGTCACACCCGACGCAACTTCTGCGTTCGGAGATGAGCCATGTTCGGTCGCCCCATGACGGATTGGATCGCCGAGTACTCGCAAGGTCACCAGCACCCGGTGAACCGCGCGTGCCACACCATCGGCATCCCCATGATCGCGCTCTCGGTGATCGTCGCGATCGTCGGCCTCGCGGGGCTGTTCGTGCCGGGCTCGTTCCTGGTGACGATGGAGGTCTCGGCGCTGACGCTCTTCGTGGTGGGCTGGGTCTTCCAGTTCATCGGGCACGGGTTCGAGGGCAAGCCGCCGGAGTTCTTCAAGGATTGGCGCTTCCTCCTGGTGGGCCTGCGCTGGTGGTTTGCGAAGATGGCGGGGCGCGCTTAGGACACCCTGGCCTGTGCCTCTGATGATGACCACGGTGACGCGGCTGTACGTCGCAGGCATGCTCTGCGCGGGGGCGCTCGCGTGCGAGTTCCCGGTGACGCCGGCGCCCGACTTCCCCTCGGGGATCACGGCGGTGCCGGTGAGCACGTCGCAGGTCCTCGTGTCCTGGGACGCGGCGCCGCGGGCGGAGCAGTATCGGGTGCGCGTGTCGGCCGCCTCGCAGTCGCAGGGCGGCACCGTCTACGACAAGAAGACCAAGACGCTCAGCGTGCGGGTCGACGGCCTGCAGCCCGGGCAGTTCTACACGGTGCAGGTGGCGGCGGTGAACGGCACTGGCACCAGCGTGTTCAATGAGACCTCGGTCGCGCCGTATCCGGTGGCGCCCACGGGCCTCTCGGTGCGGCAGCTCGAGGGCGAGGGCTTCCACGTCGCCTGGCCGGCCTCGCGCGGGGCGACGGGCTATCGCTTGCACCGGCTCATCGACGGCGCGGAGGCCACCCTGGACACGCCCTTCCTCGAGCTGGAGGACCTGGGGTGCTCGCGCGGGCAGAAGGTGGCGTACCGCGTGGAGGCGCTGCCGGATCCGCTCGGCAAGCAGGTGTTCGTCGAGGGGCGCGGCGCCTGCGGGGTCAAGCGCGAGCTGTGCGTGCTCGACGGGCAGTCGGGCGTGCTGCGCTTCGAGCCGGGGCTCTCGGGCGATGGGGCGCCGTCGGGCGAGATCGCCGCCTCGGGCTCGGCGTTCCAGATCGATCGCGACGCGGGCGAGGTCTTCGTGGCCACGCCGGACGGCATCCAGGTGCACTCCCTGGACGGGACGCGCTTTGAGGCGCCCAAGCGAGTCCTGGCGGTGCAGAACGTGCTCAACCTCGCGCTCTCGCAGACCGATCGGCGCCTGTTCGTCCTGCAGGGGTCCGGGCTGGACGCGCACCTCCTGGCGTTTGATCGCGGCGCGGCGGGCGACGCGGCGCCGATGTCGGACGCCCCGCTCTCGCTGCAGGTCACGGGCGCGATGCTGGCGTGGGACGACGAGCTCTTCGTCGCCGGGATCGCCTTCGTCGACGGGACGCTGCAGACGGTGGTGTCGGTGTTCACGCTGAACGGCCTGTTCCTGCGTCAGCTCGCGACGCAGACCGCGCAGACCGCGTCGGTGACCGCGCTGGCGGCCGACCCCGTGCGCAAGCAGCTCCTCGTGGGCGAGGCGAACGCGTCGCTGGTGAAGGTCTTTGATCGCGAGGCCCAGGGTCTGGCCGCGCCGGTGCGGACGGTGAGCGTGGTGGGCCTGCCGCGGGGCCTCGTCTACGACGCGCGGACCGACGAGCTGTTCGCCATCGATCAGTCGAGCGCGGTGCAGGTGGTGGACTTCTCGGGAGCGGCGCAGTCGGTGAAGCTGCGCAGCCTGTCGGGCCCGTCCACCGGGCTCAAGGCGGCGATGGCGATCGGGTTCTGCGAGTAGCCGCGCGGGCGCTCAGGTCCACTTCGGGACGCGCTGGCGCAGGTCGTCCTTGGCGCCCAGGGCGCGGCAGAGCTCGTCGAAGTCCACCTCGGCCGTGCCCTTGTACCGAAGGTCCTCCAGCGATTCGGCGAGCGGCACGTCGGTGCGCAGCGTGGCCAGCGTGCGGTAGAGGCGCGCGGCGTCCCTCGACTCGCGCAGCGTGGCCGCGAGCTTGTCGGCGCCGCGGATGCCGGCGGGCCAGTCCTTGGCGTCGGGCGGGATGTGCTCGAGGTGGACGAACTTCGCCAGCACGCCCGTGGCGCTCTTCTCGCCGAAGCCCTGAAGGCCCGGGATGCCGTCGGCGTCGTCGCCGGTGAGCGCGAGCCAGTCGGGGATGCTCTCGGGCTTGATGCCGCGGCGTTCGAGGAGCGCGGCCTCGTCGATGACCTTCTTGCGGATGACGTCCACCTGCACCACGCGCTCGCCCACGAGGCATTGGCCCAGGTCCTTGTCGGGCGTGAGGATGCGCACCTGGTCGACTTGATCGCGCCATCGTGCGGCGCCGGTGGCGAGCGCATCGTCGGCCTCGAATTCGTTCATGGACCAGACGGTGATGCCGAGGGAGCGCACGGCGTCTTCGACGAGGTCGAACTGCGCGCGCAGGGCGGGCTCCATGCCCTCGTCGGACTTGTAGCCGGCGAAGAGGTCGTTGCGGAACGAGACGATGGGGTTGTCGAAGGCGACGGCGAGGTGCGTGACCTGCTCGCTCGTGTCCTGGAGCAGGGTCAGCATCGAGTGGACGACACCCAGGGTGGCCTTGAGGTCGTCGCCGCGCGGGCCGGTGTGTGAGGGCCGCTTGGAGTAGTGGGCGCGGAAGAGCTCGAAGGTGCCGTCGACGAGGTGGAGGCGCATGCGTTGAACCTACCGCACACGGCCCGTGAGTCGGCTTGCGTCCCACCCTTGGCTGCACCTGCGCACCTCTCTTGAGGCGGATTGCGGGTGGGTCTGCCCGCTTGTACCGTCGGACCATGCTCCTCGCGCCGATGGCCTCCTGGCTGGTCCTCTGCAGCGTGATCGGTCCTCGATCGCTCACCGGCGATGCCGATGCGGCCCCGCCTGCCGCGGCTGCGGGATCGCTCGAGCTCCCGCTGGGCGCTGATTCCTCCGTGGTGCAGGCGCTGCCGGCCACGGGCGCGTTGGGCCTCACGCTCCAGGCGCACGCGGGCGATTTCGTGCACCTGATCGTGCGCGCGACGGCGCCCGCTTCGCTGCGCATCTCCGCCGAATCGGGCGAGACGCTCTTTCAAGACGAGCTCTCCTGGGAGACCTCGGAGCTGCACTACAGCGCCATCCGGGACCGCGCAGGCGCAGTGCGCGTCGAGCTGCGCCTCCCGAAGGGCGACACGCCGTCGACGGTGCAGGTGCTGAGCGTGGGGCCGCGCAAGGCGCTGCCCGCGGACCCGGAGCGCGTGCAGGCGGACGTGCGCTTCGCGCAGGGCGTGAAGAAGGCGGCGGGGAACACGGCGGCGGCGGTGAAGGAGGGCCTCGTCGATCTGCAGGGCGCGCTGGACACCTGGGTGCGCTTGGGCGACGAGCGCGAGCAGTGGGACGCGCTGCTCAACATCGGCTTCGTCTTGGGCAACATCGGCGAGAGCGCGAAGTCCATCGAGGCGCTCGAGCGCTGCGTGGCGCTGGGGCGCAAGCTGGGGGATCCGCACCTGTTGCCCGAGCCGCTGGAGGTGCTGGGCGGCGAGCTGGTCAAGAAGGGGGACGCGCAGGGTGCGCTCGTGCTCGCGCGCGAATCGGCGGAGGTGCGCGGGAAGCTCGGCGATCGCGAGGCGCTGGCGCTGTGGTCGATCGCCAACGACCTGGCCTATCTCGATCGGTTCAACGAGGAGGTCGACGCGCTGACTCTGGGGCTCGCCAAGGCGCGCGCGGTCAACGACCAGGCGATGGAGGCCATGCTGGTGGGCAACCGCGGCAGCATGCTGAGCCGCTTGGGGGAGTGGGAGCGCGCCATCCCGGATCTGGAGCAGGCGCTGGCGTGGGACCGGCTCTCGTCGAACCGCGCGCACGAGGGCGGGATGTTGCACTCGCTGGGCGTGGTGCAGCAGCGGCTGGGGCACGTGGACCTTGCCGAGAAGCTGTTCGCGCAGGAGGTGGAGCTGCTGCACGATCCGCCGCAGCCGGCGCGGCTGGCGACCGCGTACAGCTCGCTGGCGGGGGCGCAGATCGAGCAGGGCAAGCTCGACCTCGCGCGCAAGAACGTGCTCGAGGCGCAGGCGGCGGCGGGGCCCAAGGGGCCGCGCAAGCAGCTCGCGGTGCTGAAGGCGCAGCTCGCGTCCATCGAGTTCGCGCAGGGACACACGGACGCGTCGAAGGCGCTGGTGGCCGAGCTGCTCCCGGACACGAGGGAGCTCTCGTATCTGAGCTGGGAGCTCATCACGCTGCGCACGTTGGCGCGGCTGGAGCTGGGCTTCGGCGAGGTGCAGGAGGCGCTGCGGCTGGCGCAGCGCGTGGTGGAGCTGGAGGAGCAGGAGCGGCGTCAGCTCCTGGGCGAGGGCGTGCGCGCGCACTTCCTGGCGGCGCGGCAGCGGGACTATCGCGTGCTCATCGACGTGCTGCTGGAGCTGAACGCGCGCGAGCCGGGCAAGGGGTGGGACGCGCGGGCGCTGGAGGGCGCAGAGCGGGCGCGGGCGCGAGGGCTGCTCGATCTGATCGAGGAGGCGCAGATCGACCTGCGCGCGGGCGTGGATCCCAAGCTGTTGGAGCAGGAGAAGGAGGCGGCGCTGCGGCTGTCGCGCAAGGGGCGTGAGCTGGCGAAGGTGCGCGGCAAAGGGAAGAGCGACGAGCTGACGAAGGTGGAGGCGGAGTACGCCGCGCTGAGCACGGAGCACGAGCAGCTCGACGTGGCCATCCGCGCGCACAGCCCGCGCATGGCGGCGCTGACGCAGGCGGAGCCGCTGAGCCTGAGCGAGCTGCAGCAGCAGGTGCTCGACAAGGACACGCTCCTCGTGGAGATCGCGCTGGGCGAATCGCGCGGCGCGGTGTTCGTGGTGGGGCCGCAGTCGCTCTCGACGTTCGCGCTGGGCAAGCGCACGGACCTCGAGGCGGCGGCGCGTGCGCTGCACGAGGCGTGGAGCGATCCGGACAAGGTGGGCGAGGCTGAGGTGACCCGCCGCGGCGCCGCGCTGTCGAAGCTGCTGTTCGGCGATGCGGTGAAGGTGCTGGGAAAGAAGCGGCTCGTGTTCGTGAGCGAGGGCGCGCTGCAGTTCGTTCCTTTGGG
>JAFEBC010000121.1 GCA_018266095.1 Deltaproteobacteria bacterium | reverse complement strand
TTTCGAAAATTGGGTTTACCAAATGTCGTACGTGTCCGCGAACACGCCCTGGTTCTTCAACGGCGTGCGCGCGCAGCTCTTCCCCAGCGACAAGCTCAAGGTCGAGCTCTGGCTCATCAACGGCTGGCAGAGCTACGGCACGTCCAATCAGACGCCCGGCGTCGGCTTCCAGGTGCTGTGGCGTCCGGTGGGCTGGTTCTCGCTCGTGAGCAACAACTACGTGGGCCGCGACACGCTCGGCACTCCGGACCGCGTGCGCTGGCACAGCGACGACAGCCTCCAGGTGAAGTACCTCGACGCGCCGGCCTCGCCGGTGTCCAAGGCCGCATTCTCGGTGACGCTGGACGCGGGCTGCGAATCGGGCGGCGGCGTGTCGTGCCTCTCCGACGACGCGGCCGCGCCCCAGCAAGTGTTCCTGGGCTTCATGGTCTACAACCGCCTGTGGTTCGCGCATGATCTCTTGGCGATCACCGTGGGCGCGGGAGCCATCACCAATCCGGGCCGCTATCTCGTGCTGGTGCCGCCCATCAACGGCGCGACGGCATTCAGCGGAGCGGCGCCGTGGTTCACGGCCAACCCGGGCGATTCGTTCCACGCGTGGGATGCGTCGCTGACGCTCGACGTGCTGCCGACGCAGTGGACGACGTTCCGGGTCGAGTACATCCACAGAGCGAGCAACGTGCCGTACTTCGCGGGCAGCGGCGGCGTGACGCCGACGGGCGGGAATCAGGGCGCGCCGGGGAGCGCGGTGGACGGGTTCGCGCCGGATCTGAGGACGAGCGAGAACCGGGTCAACGTGGCGTTCCTGGTGCGGTTGTAGACGGCAACGGCACAAGGCATTGGTGCCAGCGGCGCACGCGGGTCCACTCGGCAGACCGGACCTGGTCCGCAAGGACGTTCGCGACCGTGCACAGAGCGATTGGACGAGCGGTGCTCATGCGGAATGTCGCGCGCACACCCGTGCAGGGAGGACGCCAGTACGTCTGACGGAAATCGTCGATGACATCCCACCGGACATCGTCGATCAGAGTGCCGTACGCGATGTCGGCCGCGAGCAGCTCTTCGACGCGCGACCGTGACAGCGCCACGTACTGCCATGTGTCCCAGTCCGAAGCGGATTCGTCGAGGCCGGGCGAGCCAGCCGGAACGACCTGCTCATCCACGTAGTGCCGGCTCCAGTCGACCTGCGCGGCCTCGCCCCACAGCTCGCCGCCCTCAAAGGTGAGCTCGTAGCCCAAGAAGCCGCAGACTGAACCTCTCCTCAGAGCCGCGGACTCGAACGTTGCGAGGTCGAAGTCGGGCGGGAGCACTTGGGTGCGACTCCTATCCTCGCGCACCCAAGCAATGAGGCCGCGTCGCGACAGCGCGTGCAGCTCGCTCCACAGGTCGGCAAGCGCGCAGCCATGCGGAGGGAGGTTGATGAGGCCGTACCCGTTGCGCAGACCACGCCAGGGCACGCCGTCGTCGTGCGCCGCTTGCAACAACCACGCTTCTGTTGGGTTCACTTCAGGGGACAGCGCGAATCCGTCGCGACAAGGTCCCGACCGTCTCTTCGCACATGGGCCAAGCGTTCGCAAGGTGCAGGCGAACTCAGCGGACCTCAGCCACCAGCGTCCGGTCCATGAACACCGCGCCCTCGACGTGCTCACCGAAGCCGCACGCGCGATAGAACGCGACAGCGCCCGGATTGTCTGCGCCGACCCAGACCGTCTCGATGCCCTCAGCGCGCATCCACGCGAACATCGCCTCCAGGAGCGCGCGTCCGTGGCCCAAGCGCCGATGCTCGCGGTGCACGCCGATCTCGTAGAGCAACAATTCGGGCGGCTCGTTCGAGCGCATGCGCAGCGTGTGACAGAAGAGGAAGCCGATCACTCCGGCCTCGGATTCGGCAATCCAGACGAGGACCGCGGGATCGCTCAGGAACGCACGCGCATCCAGATCAGCGAGCGGCTCGCGATCGCCGCCGCGGCCGTCGAGGTCGAAGAGTGCGTCATCGATCGTGAGGCGTCGCAGGACCGCGACGTCGTCAGGTCCCAGGCGGCGGAGGCGTGCGCTCATGCCCGTCCTCCGCCAGCTGCGCTAGCCCGCCCCGCCCGTATCCCCGCTCGCGTCGCGCGTGCCGTCCGTCAAGCTCGCCTTCACGAAGTCCCGGTTCATCCGCGCGATGTTCTGCAGCGAGATCCCCTTCGGACACGCGCTCGCGCACTCGCCGTGGTTCGTGCACGAGCCGAAGCCCGAGGCGTCCATCTCGGACACCATCTTGAGCACGCGGTCGTAGCGCTCGGGCTGGCCCTGCGGCAGGAGCGCCAACTGGCTGACCTTCGCGCCCGTGAACAACATCGCGCTCGCGTTCGGACACGCAGCCACGCAGGCGCCGCAGCCGATGCAGGCCGCCGCGTCCATGGCGAGGTCCGCGTTCTCCTTGCGCACCGGGATCGCGTTCGCGTCCTGCGCCGTGCCGGTGGGCGCGGTGATGAAGCCACCCGAAGCGATGATGCGGTCGAAGGCCGAGCGGTCCACCATGAGATCCCGCACGATGGGGAACGCCTCGGCGCGCCACGGCTCGAGCGTCAGCTCATCGCCGTCCTTGAAGCTGCGCATGTGCAACTGGCACGTGGTCGTGCGCTGCTTGGGCCCGTGCGGCGCCCCGTTGATCACCATGCCGCACGCGCCGCAGATGCCCTCGCGGCAATCGTGATCGAACGTGATCGGCTCCTCGTTCTTGGCGATGAGGTCCTCGTTCACCACGTCGAGCATCTCGAGGAACGACATGTCCGGCGAGATGTCCTTCGCCTGGTAGGTGACGAACGCGCCCGTGGCCTTGGCGTTCTTCTGCCGCCACACATGGAGGGTGAGGTTCATTACTTGTAGCTCCGCGTCGCCAGGTGGACGTATTCGAAGTCGAGGGGTTCGATGTTGCGGATGGGCTTCTTGCCTTCGCCCGCGTACTCCCAGGCCGCGACGTGGCAGAAGTTCGCGTCGTCGCGCTTGGCCTCGCCCTCGTCCTGGTATTCGGTTCGATAATGGCCGCCGGCCGACTCCTTGCGCTCGAGCGCGTCGAGGCACATGAGCTCGCCGAGCTCGAGGAAGTCCGCCACGCGGCCCGCCATCTCCAGGGACTGGTTGAGCGAGAAGCCATCGCCCAGCACCTTCACGTCCTTCCAGAACTCCTCGCGCAGCGCCGGGATCTTCTCCAGCGCCGTCTTCAGGCCGGCGTCGTTGCGCGCCATGCCGCAGTACTCCCACATGATCTTGCCGAGCTCGCGGTGGAAGCTCGTGGGGCTGCGCTTGCCGTTGATGGAGAGGAACTTGTTGATGCGATCGGTGACCGCCGCCTCGGCCTTCTTCACCTCGGGGTGGTCGGTCGTGATCTTCTCGAGCTTGTTGGACGCGAGGTAGTGGCCGATGGTGTACGGGATGATGAAGTAGCCGTCCGCGAGGCCCTGCATCAGCGCCGACGCGCCCAGGCGGTTCGCGCCGTGGTCGGAGAAGTTCGCCTCGCCCAGCACGTGCAAGCCGGGGATGGTCGATTGCAAATTGTAATCAACCCAGAGACCACCCATTGTGTAATGAACGGCCGGGTAGATGCGCATCGGCTGCTTGTACGGGTTCTCGTCGGTGATGCGCTCGTACATCTCGAAGAGGTTGCCGTACTTCTCGGCGATGGCGTGCGACCCGAGGCGCTTGATGGCGTCGGCGAAGTCCAGGTACACGCCCTTGCCGCCCGGGCCCACGCCGCGGCCGTCGTCGCAGGCCTCCTTCGCAGCGCGGCTGGCGATGTCGCGCGGCGCGAGGTTGCCGAAGCTCGGGTACTTGCGCTCGAGGTAGTAGTCGCGCTCGTCCTCGGGGATGTCCGCGGGCTTGCGTGTGTCGCCCTTCTTCTTGGGCACCCACACGCGGCCGTCGTTGCGCAAGGACTCCGACATGAGCGTGAGCTTGCTCTGGTGATCGCCGCTCACCGGGATGCAGGTCGGGTGGATCTGCGTGTAGCAAGGATTCGCAAACGCGGCGCCCTTCTTGTACGCGCGCCAGTTCGCCGTGGTGTTGCAACCCTTGGCGTTCGTCGACAGGTAGAACACGTTGCCGTAGCCGCCCGTGGCGAGGCACACCGCGTCGGCGAGGTGGCTCTCGACCTTGCCGGTGGTCATGTCGCGCGTGACGATGCCGCGCGCGCGGCCGTCGATGGTGATGAGCTCGAGCATCTCGTGCCGCGGGTACATCTTGACCTTGCCGAGGCCGATCTGCCGCTCGAGCTGCTGGTACGCGCCGAGGAGGAGCTGCTGTCCCGTCTGGCCGCGCGCGTAGAACGTGCGCGACACCTGCGCGCCGCCGAAGCTGCGGTTGTCGAGGAGGCCGCCGTACTCGCGCGCGAAGGGCACGCCCTGCGCCACCATCTGGTCGATGATGTTCACCGACACCTGCGCGAGGCGGTACACGTTCGACTCGCGGGCGCGGAAGTCGCCGCCCTTCACGGTGTCGTAGAAGAGGCGGTAGATCGAGTCGCCGTCGTTTCGATAATTCTTGGCGGCGTTGATGCCGCCCTGCGCGGCGATGGAGTGCGCGCGGCGCGGGCTGTCCTGGTAGCAGAAGCAGCTCACGTTGTAGCCGAGCTCGGCCAGCGTGGCCGCGCCGGAGCCGCCCGCGAGGCCGCTGCCGACCATGATGATGCTGTACTTGCGCTTGTTGGCCGGGTTCACCAGCTTCATGTCGAAGCGGTGCTTGTCCCAGCGCTGCTCGATGGGGCCTGTCGGTGCGTTGGAGCGGAGTTCCATGTGCTTGTGCTCCGGTTACTTGATGACGCCGGCGAGGACCATCACCGGGAAGAGGATGTTGCCGACCGTGATGAGCGCGGCGAAGGCGATGGCGCCCGTCTGGCGGAGCGCGTTGTAGCGCGGGTGGTTCCAGCCCAGCGTCTGCATGAAGCTCCACACGCCGTGGCGCAGGTGCAGGCCGAGCAGCACCATGGAGATGATGTAGAAGCCGTCGACGATCGGGTTTTTGAAACCGGTAACGAAATTGTGGTACGCGTCGCCCGCGATGAAGTCAGGATGCGTGGTGCCGAGCGTCAAGTGGCTCAGGTGGAAGAGGATGAAGAACGCCAGGATGTAGCCGCTGTAGCGCATGGTGCGGCTGGCGTAGGTGGACTCGCGGAACTCCGTGGCCCGGTAGCCCACGGGGCGCGCGGCGCGGTTCTGCAGCGTGAGCGCGGTGGCGGCCCAGATGTGTCCGGCCACGGCTCCGAGCAGGCCGGCGCGCGCGATCCACAGGCCAGCGCCGTGCAGGATCTTGCGCAGGCCCTCGGCGTAGTCGTTGAAGGCCTCGGCGCCCAGGTAGACCTGGAGGTTTCCGGCGAAGTGGCCGAGCACGAAGCCGAAGAGGATGAAGCCCGTCACGGCCATCACCACCTTCTTGCCGATGGTGCTGCCGAGGAAGCGGGACACGCCGGAGGCCGGTTGGCCTGCGGCGGCCCTTGGGGATGCGGAGCTCATGGAAAGAAG
>JAFEBC010000120.1 GCA_018266095.1 Deltaproteobacteria bacterium | reverse complement strand
GCTTCTGCTCGCACGCCTTCCACAAGCGCCGCAGGTCCTCGCCGCGCAGGTACTCCATGGCGATGTAGTACGTGCCGTCGACCTGATCGAACTCGAACACCTGGCACACGTTCGGGTGGATGAGCTGGGCGGTGAGCCGCGCCTCGTCCTTGAACATGGTGATGAACTCCTCGTCCTCGCACAGGTGCGGGAGGAGGGTCTTGATCACCAGGAGCTTCTGGAACCCGTCGATGCCGCGCTGGCGGGCCAGATAAACCTCGCCCATACCGCCACCGGCGAGGCGCTTGAGCAGCTCGTATCGTCCGAAAGAAGGGTGCATGGCTTTCGCGGGTTGAACGCTAGCACAAGTCCGGCTTGTTGCTCGCGGATGAACGCGTCGCGCCCGTTGCGAATCGGACGAAGGGACGGAGACACCTGTCCCAGTTCGGCTAGGATCTGGCCCCCATGCCCACGCCCGAGACGCCCGCGGCCCCGCAGAGCCCGACCACCAGCCCCACCAACGCGCCGGTGGCCAAGAAGGACTGGACGGACAATGTCGCCCGCACGACGGCGGTGCTGGCCGTGCTGGCCGCGATGTCGTCGGGGCAGTACGCGGGCCAGTTCTCGCGCACGATCCTGTCGCAGGCTGAGGTGACCGACAAGTGGTCGTACTATCAGGCCAAGTCCATCAAGCGCTCGCTCAAGCAGAGCGAAATCGACCTCGCGCGGGCGATGGCGCTGGGCAAGCCCGAGCTGGCCGAGCAGTTCGCCAAGGTCGAAGACGGCGCGAAGGCCAAGATCAAGGAGTACGAGGGCGAGCTGACCGACATCCAGAACCAGGCGCGCGCGCTGGAGGCCGACAAGGAGCGCCACCGCAAGCAGGGCCTGCGCTTCCAGCTCGCGTTCATCCTGCTGCAGGTGGGCGTGGTGCTCTCGACCATCGCGTCCAGCTCGAAGAAGCGCGAGCTGTGGGTCCTGGCGATCCTCGCGGGCGTCTTGGGGCTGATCGTGACGCTCGATGCGTTCCTGCTCATCACGGCCAAGGCGGGCGTGCCGATGCCGGTGATGGACTAGCGCTCAGGTCGCCAACGGATTCCGCCAGCGCAGGCCCGAGAAGCGCGCGAAGTCACCGTCGGTCGTGCACAGCTCGCAGCCGTGCTCGATGGCGAGCGCCGCGAGGTGCGCGTCCGTGGTCAGGTTTCCGCTCGCGTTGGCCTTGGTGAGCAGCGGCTCCAAGATGGTCCAATGGTCGTCGCCGGGTGAGATCGCGCGCACCTGCGGATGGTCGAGCCAGCCCTGCACGATGTCCAGCGCCTGCGCCACCGTCAGGGGCTTGGTGAACACGTGCTTGTTGGTGGCAAGACGCAGGAAGCCGAGCAGCACGACCCACGGAATTCCGATGGTCTCGCTCGAGCCCAGCACGCGGTCGAGCCAGCGCCGCGCGGCCCGGTGCTGGTCGCTCGCGTCGTTCACGGCGTGGAGGAGCAGATTCAGGTCGAGCAGCTTCACGCGCCCGTCCGCTTGCTCAAGAAGGCCTCGGTCTCCAGGCCGTCGACCAGCGCCAGGGCGCGATCGAGGTCCACACCGGCCCGCACCTCACCCAGGCTGGCGCTGGGGAGCTTGCCGCGCACACCCTTCGCCCGTGGGCCTTCGAGGCCTCGCTCCAAGACCTGGCTCAGGTAGTCCTTGAAGGGCACGCCCTTGTCCAACGCCTCGGCCCGGAGGCGGCGCAGGAGCGAGGGCGGCAGGTCGACGGTGGTGCGCACGCGATGATGCTAACGCATCATCTGTAAGATGCCAACGCATCGACCGTCTGCGCCCGTCATGAACGGCGCGCGAGAAGCCTTACCCTCCGCACAGCTCGTCGCGCAGCCACGCGTGCAGCGGCGCATACGCCTTGTGCGCCTCCTCGGCCCGGTCCGCGCACTCGCTCGTGTAGAGCCACGCGCCCGGCTTGTGCTCGTTGCCCGCGTACATGCCCTTGTGCTTGGACAGCTCCGCGCGCGGATGGTCCGCCGGCACGCCGCGCGGCGGCCGCACCGACTTCTCGCCGCCCAGCTCGAGCCCGGCCTTCTGCACCTTGGCCACCGCGCGCGACAGCTCGTCGCCCGCGCGCTCGTGCATGACCAGCTTGCGATAGCGGTCGAGGTGCGCGTCCTCGAACATGTAGAGCCCGCCGCCGAAGTACACCTCGTCCGGCCCGATGTGCAGGTACACGCCGGGGCTCATGTGCTTCTCCGGCCCCTCCCACATCGTCGCCGCCACGTGCGTCTTGTAGGGGCTCTTGTCCTTCGAGAAGCGGATGTCGCGGTTGAGCCGGTAGATGCTCCCGCCGATGCGCGGCACGAACGTCAGCTTCGGCATCTGCTTGGACAAGCGCGACTGCAGCTCGCCGCAGAGGGCCAGCATCGCGGGCGCGATCTCCTCGTCCCAGACGGCGCGGTGCTCGTCGAACCACGCCTTGTCGTTGTTCTGACCGAGCTCCTTGAAGAAGCCGATCGTCGACTTGGGGAAGCCGGTGAAGGACATGGGTGAAGCCTAGACCGGGCAGCTCGCCAGTTGCGCGAAGTAGTCCTCCTCGGACCGCATCTCGCCCGGCTCCTTGATGGTGATGCCGCGCAGGATGCCGTCCTTGTCGACGATGAACGTGCCGCGCTTGGAGATGCCGGCCGCCTCCATGTACACGCCGTACTGCTGCGCCACCTTGCCGCGCGGCTGGAAGTCCGCGAGCAGCGACGCCTCGAGCCCGAGCGACTTCTTGAAGGCCGCGTGCGTCCACTTCGAGTCGACGGAGATGCCCAGGATCTTCGCGTGCGCCGCGTCGTACTTGTCCTTGTGGCTCGCCATGCCGGTGAGCTCCTTGGTGCACGTCGGCGAGAAGTCGAGCGGGTAGAAGACGATGACGACGTTCTGGCCGCGGAAGCTCGAGAGCTTGGTGGCCTTGCCGTTCTCGTCGTTGAGCTCGAAGTCGGGTGCGGTGTCGCCGATGTTCAGCATGGGCTCTCCCTGGAATGAACGTTCGCGAAGTGGAAATTCGGGCCTTGTGCGTAGTCCGGGGGCGGGAGTCGGCGCAAGGGGAAGTGACGCAAAGTGGTTGGAGAGCATGCGCGATCCTTCCTGCGCGCGTCCCGGCGATCACAGGTTGCGTGACCGCGTCGCGCGGGGCAGGGTCCGGAGGGCCATGACCAAGAAGCCAACGGACCCCCTCGCCCTGCAAGTGAAGGAGATGTGTGACGCGCTCGAGGGCCTGCACGTGCTGGATGGCCTCGGGCGGCTCGTCGAGGTGTGGCGCGCGCACCGCCTGCCAGAGCTGTCGCGGCCGCTCGCGCAGTGGATGCGGTCTCCGAGCTAAGGCGCTCTCGGAAGCGGCGGCGAAGGCGTTGGTGAAGCTCGGCAAGCTCCTGGATCCGGACCGCAAGCTCCGCGTCAGCAACGCGCCGATCAAGATGAACCCAGGGCCCCAGGACCTCCTCGACAAGGCCAGCATCCTTCACAACCTGGGCCCGCCCACGACGCGCCTCTTCGGCGAGCTGTACAAGCTGGTCGAGTCGGTGCGCCCGCCCAGGGTGCTCTCGCCGGAGGCCCAGGAGCGCATCCGGCTCGATCGCGAGCGCAAGCAACGCAACCGCTTTGCTCTGGGAGCGGCGATCGCGGACGCGATCGGGCAGGCCGTGACTGAGCTGCCCGCAGGCGGCGTCGGCGATCCGGACCCCATCGGGGCGGCGATCCGCAAGATGACCAACGACAAGCGCAGCCCGGCCGGCAAGACGCTGGGGCGCCGGATCGACGCGATCTTCGAGCGCAATCGCGAGGAGCGAGAGCGCGACAAGAAGAAGTAGTCCTCCGGGCGCAACGCGGGCTCGAAGCGCACTCTCCCGCGCTTCGCGGTCCGCCTGCCTAAGACTGCATCCGCCGGCGCCCGAGGCCGAAGAGCGCGAGCATCCCCAGCATCGCCACCGCGCCCACGTTGTCCTGGCTCGAGCAGCCTCCGCTCCCTCCCGCGCCGCTGACCGCGATCTTCTTCACGTCCAGGCTCACTGTCGCAGGCGCGCTGTGCTCCGTGCCGTCGAAGGCCGTGAACGTGAACGAGTCGCTGCCCGTGTAGCCCTGGGCCGGCGTGTACGTCAGCGCGGGCGCGGTGCCTGAGAGCGTGCCGTGCGCGGGCTGCGTGGCGACGGTGAACGTGAGCGGATCGTGGTCTGCGTCCGTGGCCGCGAGCGTGATCGCGACGGCCTTGTCCTGATCGGTCGACACGCTCTGCGCCTGCGCGACGGGCGCGTGATTGGTCACCGGGGCGGGCTGCACCGTGAATGTGCGCGTGACGCTCGCGGCCGCCTCGTAGTTGGCGTTGCCGGCCTGCTGCGCGGTGACGCTGACCGTACCTGCGCCCGTGAGCGTCAGCGTGTGGCCCGAGAGCGTCGCGGGGCCGCTGTCGAGGGCGAACGTCACGTCGAGGTTCGAGCTGGCGCTGGCCGTGAGCGTGATCGGCGCGTCGCCCACCGTGTGATCCGCGAGCGCCGCGAAGGTGATGCTCTGGCTGGCCTTGTGCACATCGAAGCTCTGGCGGACCGCGACCGCGGGCGTGTAGTGCGCGTCGCCGGCCTGCGTGGCCTCGATGGTGACGGTGCCCGCGCCGTCGAGCGAGAGCGAACTGCCCGTGAGCGTGGCTTCGCCGGAGACGACCGCGAACGACACGTCGAGGCCCGCGGTGGAGGTGGCCGCGAGCGTGATCGGCCCGTCGCCGAAGGTGTGGTCCGCGAGCGCGTCGAAGGTCAGCGTCTGGCCCGCGCGGTTCGCGTGGAACGTGCGGGAGACGGGCGTGGCCGCCTCGTGATCCGCGTCGCCGGCCTGGCGCGCTTCGATGGTCACCTCGCCCACGTCCGTGATGGTCACCGTGTCGCCGCTGAGCGTGGCGTTCGCGGGCGCGCTGGTGATGGCGAAGGCCGGCGTGAGGCCCTGGTCGCTCGTCGCCGAGACCGTGAAGGTGTCGCCGAAGAGGTGATCGGCGATCGCCGCGAAGGTGAGCGTCTGCGCGGCCTTGTGCACGGTGATCGTGCGCTGCACGGGCGCCGCGGCGAAGAAGTTCGCGTCGCCTTCTTGCGTGGCCTCGAGCTTCACCTGGCCCGCACCCGTGAACGCCAGCGTGCTCCCCGTGAGCGTCGCCGGACCCGACACGAGCGCGATCGACACCGCGAGCTGCGAGGTGGACGAGGCCGCGAGCGTGCGCGGAGCGTCACCGAACGTCGCGTCGGCCACCGTGAACGAGATCGTCTGCGCAGCCTTGGCCACGTCGATGCTCGCGTCCACATCCGTCGCGGCCGCGTAGTCGTCAGAGCCGCCCTGGTGCGCGCGCACCGTCACCGTGCCTGCGCCCGTGAGCGTGAGCGTTGAGCCATTCAGGGTCGCTGGCCCGCTCAGCAGCGAGAGCGTGACCGGGAGCTGCGAGGTCGAGGTGGCGCTCACCGCGAACGGCGCGTCGCCGAAGGTGTGCGTGCCCGGGATGCTGAAGCTCAAGGTCTGCGTGGCCTTCGCGACGTGCAACGTGAGCTGCACCGCGGTGGCTGCGGTCCACGACTCATCGCCCGCCTGCGTGGCCTCGAGCACCACGTCGCCCGCGCCCGTGAGCGTCAGCGTCTGGCCGTTCAAGCTGGCCTTGCCCGAGAGCACCGCGAAGGTCACGTCGAGCCCCGAGGTGGCGCTCGCGCTCAGCGCAAACGGCGCGTCGCCGAAGCGATGCGTGTCCGGCTCCGTGAACGCGATCGTCTGCGTGCCCTTCTTGATCTCGAACGTGCGCGCCACGGAGGTCGCCGCCAGGTAGTGGTCATCGCCGTCCTGCTTGGCCGCCACCGTGATCGAGCCGACGCTCGTGAGCGTGAGCAGGTTGCCCTGCGCGCCGCCGATGAAGCCGCGGGCCGGCGTCGAGGTGACCTCGTACGCCACCGTGAGCCCCGCCGTGGACGTCGCCGAGAGCGCCACCGTCTGGCCCACCGTCTGGTCGCCGAGCTCCGCGAACGCGATCGTCTGCGCCGCGCGGCCCACGTCGATCGAGGTGGCGGCGTTCAGCTCCTCATAGATCGGTCCGTAGTCGAAGTTCTCCGAGCCGTCCGGATTGAGCGGATAGCCGTCGTTGTACGCGTAGACGCTGCAGGTCCCCACGCCGGTCATCTGCAGGAACGCGCCGTCGTACGCGCACGCGTCGTAGGCGTAGAGCGACACGCTGCGGCCCTCGTCGGTCAGCGGCACGTACGGGATCGCGTCGCCATACGACGCCGTCTCCGGCAGCCCGAACACGAAGTGCTGCGGGGCCGGGATGATGTAGCTGTAGGCCTCCACGTAGCGCGCCTCATACAGCGCGGTGGCCTCCGTCGACGCGGCCACCAGGAGATCGCCCGGATAGAGCGGCAGGAGCTGGTCGCCGCTCACGGTCGCGTACCCGTAGACCAGCGAGAAGGTGATCGCCGCGTCCGAATCGGTGGTCGCGCTCAGGGTGTAGGCCGGCGCGTACACGATGGGATACGGCAGCGTGAAGGCGATGGACGCCTGCTTCTTGTGGATGGCGAACGAACGCGTCGCCGACGCCGCGGCCCAGAGCGGGGTGCCGCCCTGCTTGGCCTGGATCGTCACCGTGCCGGGCTGGAGCGGGGTGAGGAAGCCCGTGGCCGGGTCGAAGCTGAAGATGTCGCTGGGGTCGCTCGTGACCGACACGTCGACGAAGAGGCCGGAGCTGGCGCTGGCGGTGATCTTGAAGGGCGCATCGCCCCAGGTCACGTCGGCGACGAACGGGATGGACACGGTCTGCGTGCCCTGGGTCACCTCGAAGTCGCGCGTGATGGTGGTGGCCGCGCTGTAGTTCGCGTCACCCGCCTGCGAGAGCGTGACGAACACGTGCCCGACGCTCGTGAGGGTGAGCTGACCGTTGGCGTAGGTGGCCGGGCCAGTGACCGTGACCTTCACCGCCAGGCCCGAGGACGCGCTGGGGTTCAGCGTGACGACTCCGCTCCCGTAGGGAACGCTCGAGGGCGGCGTGAGGGCGCTGATGGTCTGGTTCGCCTGGAGCGCGTTGAACGTGCGCGTGACTGCGGTGGCCGCGTTCCAATTCGAATCGCCCGCTTGCGTCGCGGTGACGCTGACGGTGCCCGTGCCGGTGATGGTGAGCGTGCCGTTCGAGAGCGTGGCGTTCGCGGGGACGGAGGTGACCGCGAGCGTGACCGGCAGGGCCGAATCGGCCGTGGCGCTCACGGGGAACGAGTCGCCGAAGGTGTGGTCGGGAATGGCCGCGAACGAGATGGCCTGGTCCCGCTTGGAGACGGCGAACGTGCGCGTGACGCTGTCGGCCGCGTAGCCGAGCGTGCCCGCCTGCGTGGCCGTGATCGACGCCGTTCCGACGCCGATCATGGTGGCCGTGCCGGTGCCCAACTGGACGATGCCCGGCGTGTCCGTGCTGAACGTCACCGCGAGCCCGCTGGTCGCCGATGCGCTGATGGGGAACGTGTCGCCGTACACATGCGCGGCGGGCTGCGCGAAGGTCACCGTCTGCGTCTGCTTGTTCACGGTGAAGCTGCGCTCGACCGAGTCCGGCGAGTACCAGAACGCGTTGCCCGGTGACGTCGCGCGGATCGCCACGCTGCCGGAACCGGTGATGGTGAACGTGCCGTTCGAGAGCGTGCCCGCCGCCGCGCCCGAGGTCTGGCTGAAGGTGACGCCCAGGCCCGAATCGGCGCTGGCGCTGAGCGCGAAGGGCGCGTCGCCGAAGGTCTTGTCGGGAATCTCGGCGAAGGTGAGGGTCGCTTGCTTCTTGTTGATGAAGAGCTGACGCGAGAAGGGGGACGCCGCGAAGGTGTTGCCGTCGCCGTCCTGCCGCGCGGTGAAGACCACCACGCCGGGCGCGAGCGGCGTGACCGTCTTGCCCGAGAGCGCGACCGACGAGACGTCGCCGCTGACCTCGATGCTCACGGGGAGGCCGACATCCGACGAGACCGAGAGATCGAACGCGGGGCTGTCCCAGACCACATCGGCGATCGGGTCGAAGGTGACCGTCTGGAAGCGCTTGTTGATCGTGAACGTCTGATCCGCGGGGGGGGCCGCGTTGTAGTTGGCGTTGCCGGGCTGCGAGGCGCGGATGGTGCACGGGCCCGCGCGCAGGATGGTGGCGATGTTGCCGTTGATGCTGACCCCGGGGCTGCCGCTGCTGACGTCAGTGAACACCACCGTCAGGCCGGAGTCGGCGGACGAGGAGAGCGTGAAGGGCGGGTCGCCGTAGGTCCAGGAGGGGATGTTGGTGAACGAGGTGAGCACCTGGTCCTTCTTGGCGATGTCGAAGGTGACCGTGCTCGACGCGGCCTTGTAGTTGGCGGTGCCGGCCTGGGTGGCGATGACGTTCGCGTTCGTGCCCGCGGCGAGGGCGGTGAGCGCGGTGCCCGAGACCGCGATCAGCGTGGGCGTGTCGGTGGCGAAGGTGACCGGGCCGTTGCTGGTGGCGAAGGCGCTGAGCGTCCAGGTGCCGCCGTAGGTCAGCGGGGGGATCGGCGTGATGGTGACCGTCTGCGTGCGCTGGTCGGCGTTGAAGCTCTGCGACACCGGGGTGGCCGCGTTGGTGTTCGCGTCGCCGGCCTGGGACGCGGTGATGGTGACCGGGCCCGCCGCGGTGACGACGACCTGGTTGCCGGCGATGCCCGCGTTGGCCGGGACCGAGGTGACCGTGTAGCTGATGGGCAGGCCCAGGCTCGAGCTCGCCGCGAGGGGGCCGGTCAGGAAGAAGCTGTCGCCGTACACGCGGTCCGGCAGCGCGGGGAAGGTGATGGTCTGGTCGCGCTTGGCCACCGTGACCGTCTGCGCGACGCTGGGCGCCGCGTTGGTGTTCGCGTCGCCGCCTTGCTTGGCTGTGAGCGTGGCCGTGCCCGCGCCGTTGATGGTCGCGGTGCTGCCGCTCACGTCGATGACGGCGCTGTTGTTCGAGCTGATGCTCGCCGGATAGCCCGCGCCCAGGCTGCTCGTGGCCGCGACCGCGAAGGGGGCCTGGCCGTACACGAGGCCGGTGATGGGCGCGAAGGTGAGCGTCTGGTCGCGCTTGCCGACGATGTAGTTCTGCGTGCTCTGGGCGGCGTTGTAGCAGAGCGAGTTGCCCACCGAGGCCGCGCGCACGGTGGAGACGCCGACGCCCGCGGTGTGGACCTGCGCGCCGCTGACGGTGACCGAGGTGCCGGTGTCGATCGAGAGCGTGATCGCCGTCCCGCTCGCGGGCCCGTGCACGGCTGGCGTCCAGTCGGCCTCGCCGTAGGTCACGGCGCAGTTCTGCCCGAACGTGCAGGGCCGGCCCGCGGGCGCGCTGAACACGAAGGTCTGGTTCGCCTTCTCCGAGGTGACGAGCTGCGAGAGTGTGCCGCCGTTGTAGTCGCTGGTCGCCGCGAGCGTGGCGATGAGGCTCACCGGGTGGTCGTTGTTGCCGGAGTCGCGCGTGGTGCGGTTCAGGAACACCGCGCCGGTGACGCTGTCGACGGTGGCCGTGACCGTGTTGTCGGCGCTGTACGTGAGCGCCACCAGCGGCGGCGTCGAGGTGGCGGCGATGGTGAACGACGCCTGGCAGGTCGTGCTCGAGGGCGGCGCGGTGGTCCACGACAACACCGGCGTGCCCTTCTGGATGGTGATGGTGAGGTCCACGTTCGGCGCCGCGCTGAACGTGCCGTTGCCGCTCTGCGACGCGCGCACCACCACGTCGCCCGTGTGCAGCGGCGTGAGGGTGGCGTTGTTCGTCCCCGAGAGCGTGCTGGAGGTGCCGCCGGAGACGAGCGAGTAGCTCACCGTGAGCCCGGAGCTCGCGGTCGCGCCCAGCGTGATGGGCCCGCCGCCGACGGACGGGAGCGGGCTCGGGAGCGGGAAGGTGATGGTCTGCGCGCTCTTGATGAAGATGGTCTGCGAGACGGGCGTGGCCGCCGCATAGTCGCCGTTGCCGGCCTGCGAGGCGGTGATCGTGACGTTGCCCGCGCCCGTGGCCGTGAACGTGTTCGAGGCGATGGTGCCCGTGCCGGGTCCGGCCGTGACCGCGAACGTCACCGTGAGGCCCGCCGTGCTCGTGGCGCTGAGCGGAATGGCGTCGCCGAGGTTGAGCGGCGTGGGCAGCGTGGCGAAGCTGAGCGTCTGCGCGGCCTTGTTCACCGTGAGCGTCTTGGTGACGTTCGGCGCCGCTGCGTACGTGCTGTCACCCGCCTGCGAGGCCACCAGGGAGAGCGTGCCCGCGTGCGCGATGTGCACGCTCTGGCCATTCGCGCCCGAGAGCGTGACCGTCGGATCCGCGGGCACGGCCTTGGCGAAGCTCACGCTCAACCCCGAGGAGGCTGTGGCCGAGAGTGTGAAGTCGGCGTCGCCGAAGTTCTTGGTGAGGTCCGCGAAGCCCGTGATGGTCTGGTTCGCGAGCGGCGCCGTGTACGTGAGCGAGGACAGGCCCGACTCGCGGTTGTCGAAGCTGCGGTCGTCGAGCTCCGCGTACGTCCACATCTTGAGCGCCGGCGAGGTGCCCACGATGTTGGTGGCGTTGAACCCGTAGGCGAACGTGGTCGTGCCGAACGTGTACGCGGTCGAGGACGAGGTGGCGGTCGCGAGCCGCATGCGCAGCCGGCTCAGGTCGAGCGTGGACGTCGTGCCCACAGTGGTGAGGCTCTGGTTCGCCGGCCGCTCGACCACGAAGTCGAACACGCGCGAGTACGAGGCCTTGAAGTTCTGCCCGTCCACGATCTCCGACGCGACCGTGTTGAGGTTCGTGCCGCCCGTCGCCAGCGTCGAGCCGCCCGCGGTGACGATGCGATCGTTCCACAGCGCCGACGCGGCCCGCACGCGCCCGCTGCCGAGCGTCCAGGCGTTGCTCCACGCGCCCAGGCTGCCGTCGGCGTTGATGGGCGCCGAGCGCACGGTGGCTTCCTGACCCACGACTTCGCTGCCGATGACGTAGAGGTTGCCGTTGTAGACGAGGCTCGAGTGCGAGCCGCGCGTCTCGGGGAGCGCCGTCGCGTTCTTCCAGGTGCCGAGCGTGCCGTCGGGCTGGATCTGCGCGTAGACGACAGACGTGGTGAGCGCGTCGGGCTGCAAGTCCACGCGCAGGATGCCGCCCGTCACGTAGACGAAGCGCCCGTCCGAGGCCACCGCGTGCCGGATGCGGCGCAGGGACTGGAGCAGCGGCGTCTCCGTCCACTCCGTGATGTCGCCGGCGGAGTTGATGCGGCCGATGAGCGTGTCGTTCAAGAACCCGCCCGGGAGCACGTTGAGCTGTCCGCCGATGAGATAGACGACGCCGTTGACCACGCACCCCGCGAGGTCCGCGCGCGGCTGGCCCGGGGCCGCGCTCAAGAGGGACCAGTTGCCCATCAGGCCGCTCGCGGGATCGATGGACGCCCGCTCGCCGAAGCTCGCCGTGACCGTGGTCCCGCCGAACGAGTAGAGGTTCCCGTTCCACGCCAGCGTCACGTGCCCCGCGCGCGCCTGCGTCATGGTGGTGCCCGCGGTGGACGGGTTGAACGTGCCCGCCGGATCGTTGGTGAAGAGGATCTCGGTGGTGGCGAGCGGCGTGGTGCCGGTGGTGATTCCGCCCGTCACGTAGAGCGGATTGTTGCCCACGCGCGGCATCGCTGCGCCGGCCTGGGTGCGCGCGGCCGTGAGCGTCCCCGAGCTGCCCGCGGTGAAGGCAGCGGGCGCGATGGCGTTGCTCCCGCGGACCTTCGCGACCTGCACCGTCGAGAGAGAGGTGCTCCCGTCGAAGCCGCCCACGACCAGGATGTTCCCGTTGTTGGCCAGCTCCACCGTGTGGTCGCGCCGCGTGCCCGGCAGCGTCGGATCCGCGGTCCAAGCGCCGAGGGTCCCGTCCGGCCCCACGTTCGCCTGCCAGGCGTCCGCGTGATCGCTCGCGAACAGCTCGGCGCCGCCGAACACGTAGAGCGTCCCGCGGTCGAGCACCGAGCCGTGGCTCGAGAGCCCATGTCCGCCCGCGAGCGTGCCCGCGCTGGACCACGCGCCCAACGTGCCGTCGCTCTGGATGCGCGCCATGTACACGGTGGCCGAGCTCGTGCTCCCGATGCCGCCGACGAAGTAGATGGTGTCGTTCCACACATGCGCCGTGCCGCGCGAGAGCGCCGCCGGCATGCTGGTGAGCGTGCTCCACACGCCGAGGACGCCGTTGCCCTGCGTCGCGCTGTAGACGCTGGTGCTGCCGCCGCCGAGCACGTACACGCGCCCCTTGGCCACCACCGCGCTGTGTCCCGAGAGGCCTTGCGGGAGGGCCGTCTCCTCCGTCCAGCCCGTGGGCGTGCCATCCGTGGTGCTGAGCGCCGACGAGAACACGCGCGCCGTGGACTGGTTGTTGTCGCCGCCACCGAGGAGGAGGAGCCGCCCGCCGAGCACGGTGAGCGCCGCGTCGTTGACGTAGTTCAAATCCGTGTTGGGCAAGGTCGAGGTGAGCGCGGTGCCCAGCGTGCCCGTCGCGCTGATGGTCTGCACGCTCAGGTTCTTGTTGTTGCCGCCCGCCACATAGAGCCTGTCGTCGTAGACCGTGCTGGCGTGGTCGCGCACGGGCGCGGGCAGGGTCGTGCTGGTGTAGCCCGAGAGGTCGTTGCGCCGGAGCGCCGCGCTGACGGCCACGTTGTTGTAGTTCGTGGTGGGAAACGTGTTCGCGTCCGTGCTGCCGCCGACGCTGTAGATGCGATCGTTCCACACCGCGGTCCCGGCAGCCGCGCGCGTCCCAGGGAGGCTCCCCGTGGCGGTCCAGGCGCCCAGGCTGCCGTTCGAGTAGATGGGCGCCGTCAGCACGGTGGCGAGGCCGCTTCCCACGCTGGCGTTGCTGTTCCCGCCGAGCACGTAGAGGTTGTGGTTGATCACCGCCGCGCCCGCGGCCTGGCGCGCCACGGGGAGGCTCGTCACCGTCGTCCACGTGAGCGTGTCGAGCAGGCTGTCGATGGCGCCGCGGTACACGGTGGTCTGCGGGTTCGACGTGTCAGAGCCGCCCACCACGTAGATGAAGCCCGAGTCGTAGACGGCGTGGAACCAGAGCCGCTTGGCCGGGAGCGCCTGCCGCGACGTCCAGGCCGCGAGCCGACCGTCGGAGAGGACATAGGCCGCATCGACCGCGGTGGTGGTGCCGCTGATCACATAGAGGACGCCTTGGGCCACGACGCACGAGTGGGCATCGTGCGAGTTCGGAGTGTTGGTGAGCGCGGTCCAGACGCTGGCCGAGCCCGAGATCGCCTCGAGCGTCCCGTCGGCCTTGAGGTGCGTGACGAGCACACTGCTGTTGTTGGCGGCCGGGCTCCCGCCGATGACGTAGAGGAAGCCGTTGTAGGCCACGGCGCAGGCGGAGCTGCGCGCTGAAGGCAGCGCGGTGAGCGTCGTGAACGTGCCGACCGAGCCGTCTGCCGCGATCGGGGCCGCACGGACCTCGCTGAAGTTCGTGGTGTTGCCGTCGTAGCCGGCGATCGCGTACAGGCGACCGTTCCAGGCCGCGGCGCTGGTGAACTCGCGCCCGCTGGTGAAGGGCGCGCTGGCCGAGTTCGCGGCCGCGTTGACGCCCGCGATCGCCCGGCTGCGCTGGATGCCGGTCGTGTCGAACACGACGCCGCTCTCGAAGTTGCCGTCCGCGAACCCCGAACCGGAGACGATCACGGTGGGATCGATGGTGATCGGATACGCGAGGTCCTGGAGCCGCGTGGCCTTGAGCGTGAACCGGTCGCCCTCGAGCGTGAACGCCGCGCGATCGGTGTGCTCCTGGCCGAGCGCGTCGCGGATCACCGGCGCCGGAAAGCGATACGCCCGCGTGCCCGCTCCGGTGACCCGCCCCGGCGCATACACGTCCACCGCGCCGTCCCCACCCAGCCGCGCCTCGAGGCCCGCCTCGAGCTTCAGCCGCCAGGTGAACTCCAGCGCATCCCCGAGCGCGCCCGGCAGCACGATGTCTTCCTTCACCCCATCGGCCCGCGGCGTGTGCACGATGGCCGCGCCCTTGGCCGCCGCCACCAGCGAGCGCCCGCTCTGCCGCGCCGCCTCGGCCCGGAACGGCAGGCTCACCGGCACGAGCGAGAGCGCGCCCACGCCCGCCGCCTTCACGCGCAGGGAGCCATCCGTGCCATCGAGCGAGCCCGTCCAGGTGCCGCCCCGCAGCTCGAACCCGCGCGCGCCCGAGACGATCTGCGCCAGCTCCGCGTGCCCGCCGCCGATGGCGAGCGCCGGATGATCGATGGCCGCGCGGAGGGCCTGCGCGTTGTCACAAGCGGCCGCCGAGACGAGGGCCAGCGCGAGGGCGAGCTTCACCGGCGCCAATGGAAGGGTGTGGCGAGAGTGCATGGCGTCTCCACCGTGAGGCGGGTGAGAGATGTAGGTGTTGCAAATGTACACGAGTCCAGAGTCGGAAGGACAAAGGTCCTGAATCGACTCTAGAGGGGGCGAAAGCGGTCGCGCCTGTGAAGCCGTTCACAGGTGTCGCTGGATCGCGCCAAGGGGCCGAAAGCAGGGCGCTCCGCGGGTGTCCTCGCCCAAGCCTAGCAGACCCCTCTGACATCGATCCCGACCGCTCTGGGCGCGGCCCGGATCGATTTTTGGGGCTTGCGATCTGAACTGATGTTCAGTTAGATCGGGATCGTCATGACGATCCGCCTGGCCACCCACTTCTCGCCGGACCCGGAGGCGCTCTCGGCGCTGGTCCGCTCGGGACAGGTGCGCCGGCTGCAAGTGGCCCCGCCGTCGATCGCTCCGTCGATCACGCCGCAGCAGCCGCAGGGTCCGCTGCCGTTCTCGTGCGGGGTGGCGGCGCTCGATCGCGCGCTCGGCGGGGGGTTCACACGCGGGGCCATCCACGAGGTGATCGCGCCGCCGTCGTCGGGAGGCACGGCCCTCTTGCGCAAGTCGCTGATGCTGGCCACGGCGCGGGGCGAGGTGTGCGGGCTCATCGACTGTGATCACGCGTTCGATCCGCGCGGCGCTTTAGAGACGGGCGTGGACCTGACGCGGATCCTCTGGGTCGTGCCGCAGACGCTGGGGCAGGCCTTGCGCGCGGCGGAGTTGCTCATCGAGGCGCGGCTGGGCCTCGTGGTGCTGGATCTGGGTCAGAAGAGCGAGCACAAGCCGCCGGTGCGCCAGCGCGTGGGCGAGCGGCGGGAGGGCGCGGCGGTCGAGTTGGTGCGCCTCTCGGCGCCGCAGAAGGGCTCGCGCATGACCGACTCGGGTTGGGCCCGGCTCCTGCGCGCGTGCGAGAAGCACAAAGGCACGCTGCTCGTGCTCTCGCGCGTGTCGCGGGCCGGATCGTTCGCGGCCTCCACGCTGGAGCTGTCGCGGCTGCAGGCGCAGTGGAGTGGGCCTACGCAAGCGCGGCTCCTCGTGGGCTCGTCGTGCACGGGCGCGGTCACGCGGGTGCGCAAGCGCTCGCCGTCGGGCCCGGTGCGTATCTCGCTGCCCATCGAGGAGCCTCCGCCGTGGAGCGACGACCGGCCCGAGTCCCCCGAGTTCCAGACGCAGCCCTCGTCCGGTTCGGTTCCCCTTCATTGAGTCCAGTGTCCACGAATCCTTCATCCGCTCAGAGTCGCCATGCGCGTCGCCTGTCTCCATCTGCCGGTCCTGCCGCTCGTGGCCACGCTGCGCGCCGAGCCCGGGCTGTGCGCCGTGCCGATGGCCGTCGTGCAGGCCCTGGGCACGTCGGGAGAGCCCGATGGCCGCGCGCACGTGCTGGGTTCGACGCCGCTCGCCGAGGGGATCTCGGTCGGGATGACGCTCGCCGAGGCGCGGGCCCGCTGTCCGGATCTGCGCGTGCGCGTGGCCTCCACCGAGCGGATCCGCGCTGCGGCACAGGCGGCGCTCGATGCGGCCTCGACGCTCACGCCGCGCATCGAAGAGGTCGCGCCCGGGCTGCTCTTCCTCGACGTCGAAGGGCTCGAATCCCTGGTCGGCGACGATCGCGCGGTGGCGCACGCGCTGCTCGAGGCCGCCGAGAAGATGGGCCTGTGCGCGGCGGTGGGTCTGGGCGACGGCAAGCTCGCGGCGCGCTTGCTCGCTCGTGAGGCCGCGCGCGGCTGTGAGGCCCGGGCCACGCGCTTCGGTGTCGGCGGCGGCGCGGCGCTGGTGATCCGGCCCGAGGAGCAGCTCACCTTCCTCTCCGGTCTGCCCATCGCCGCGGCCATCGAGGACGCGCTGCCCTGGATCATCCCGCAGGGCCGTCACGACGAGGCGGCCAAGATCGGCGAGGCGCTCCTGCGCGCGTGCCTGCGCTTCGGCCTGACCAGCCTGGGTGAGCTCGCGCGGCTGCCCGTGGGTCCTCTGTCCGACCGGCTCGGCCCCGAGGGCGCGCTCCTGCACCGGCTCGCGCGCGGCGAGGATTCGTCGCCCCTGTTCGCGATGGCCACGCCCGAGACCTACGAGGAGGGCGAGGAGCTGGAGTGGGCCGTGGGCGCGCTCGAGCCGCTCTTGTTCGTGTGGAAGTCTTTGCTCGACAGGCTCGCGGCGCGCCTCTCCCTGCGCGGGCTCGCGGCCACCACCTTGCGCCTGCGCTTGCGCCTCACCGACGGCGCCTGGGACGATCGCGCGCTGGAGCTGGCCGCGCCCACGCGAGAGCCCGGGCCGCTGCTCAAGCTCCTGCAATTGGAGGTCGAGACGCGCCCGCCGCCCGAGGGTGTGTGCGCGGTGCGCCTCATCGCCGTGCCCTCGCCGGAGTCGCGCGAGCAGCTCACGCTCTTCGGCCCGCGCACGGTGAGCCCCGCGCAGCTCCTGAGCACGGTGGCGCGCCTGTCGGCCTTGGTGGGCCCCGAGCACGTGGGACGGCCCGTGATCATCGATCGGCACCAGCCGCACGAGGCCGCGCTGGCGAAGTTCACCCCGCCCGCCGCGCCGCTCTTGCCACCTCTGCAAGAGCAGCACGAGAGCGAGCTCGCGCGCCTCTCCCTCTCCGCCCGCGCCTTCCGTCCCCCGCGCGCCGCCGAGGTGCACTGCGACGAGCAGGGCACTCCCAAATTGCTCATCAGCGAGGGCGCGCTCGGCGGCCGCGTGGTCGCCTGCGCGGGCCCGTGGCGCACCGAGGCCGAGTGGTGGACCGAGGCCCCGCTCGCCACCGACGCGTTCGATCTCGAGCTCGCCGGAGGCCTCCTGGTGCGGGCCGCGCGCGAGCTGGTCTCGGGAAATTGGTGGATCGAGGCGCTCTATGACTGACCCGCGAACTGACCCGCGCACGACGCTGCTGCCGCTGGGCGAGGTCCGCGAGGGCCCCACGCCGCTCGCCTCCGTGGCCCGCTTGCCCAAGCGCGTCCAGCCCAAGCCCGACTACGTCGAGCTGCACGCGCGCTCGGCCTTCAGCTTCCTGCGCGGAAGCTCGCTCCCTGAAGAGCTCGCCGAGACGGCCGCGGCCCAAGGCCACTCCACCTTCGGCCTGACGGATGTGGCCGGCGTCTACGGCGCCCCGCGCTTCCACTACGCCGCGCGCAAGGTGGGCCTGCGCGCCATCGTCGGCGCCGAGGTCGACGTGCTCGGCATCGGCCGCCTCGCGCTCCTGGTCGAGGACGTGCGCGGCTACCAGAACCTCTGCCGCCTGCTCACGCTCGGACACGTGCCCACCGAGGAGGCGCTGCGGATCCGCGCGGCTTCCCCTCTGGGGGCCCCCAAGCAGTCGCGCCGCAAGGCCAGCGTCATCGAGAAGGCGCGCTGCGTGATCACGCCCGAACAGCTCACCGATTTCCGCCAGGGCTGGGTCGCCATCAGCACCGGCAAGCCCGCCGAACTGTGCGCCGCCGCCGACCTGCTCGGCACCGAGCGCCTCTTCGCCGAGATCCAGCGCCACAAGGATCCCGCCGAGGCCCGCGAGAACCTGCGCCGCCTCGACTGCGCCCGCGCCCGCGGCATCCCCATCGTGGCCGGCAACGGCGTCCGTCACGCGAGGCCCGCCGGCAAGCCGCTCTTCGACGCGCTCACCTGCATCCGCCTCGGCCTCACGCTCGACGGCGCCGGCCGCCGCCTGGTCAAGAACGCCGAGCGCCACATCCGCACGCCCTTGGAGATGAGCAAGCTCTTCTCCGACCTGCCCGAGGCCCTCAAGAACACGCGCTGCATCGCCGAGCGCTGCGTGTACACGCTGGGCGATCTCGACTACAAGTTCCCCACGCCGCCGCTCGAATACGCCACCAGCATCGACGGCGAACTGTGGCACCGCACCCTCGACGGCGCCCGCGGACGCTACGGCGGCCCGCACCTCCCCGACGG